>CAMEPN010000229.1 GCA_945931735.1 uncultured Clostridia bacterium | reverse complement strand
GAGGACACCGCAATGCTTGATAAGGATATCGTGAAATCCACAATAACTTCAACCGACGACGGCAACGGAAACTACACAAATCCCGTTATTTTCGCCGACGTGCCCGATATTGATATAATCCGCGTCGACGACGCATTTTATATGGTTTCGACGACCATGCACCTGTCTCCGGGGTGTCCCATAATGAAATCCTACGACCTTGTAAACTGGGAAACGGTAAATTACGTTTTTGATACACTGGACGACAGGGATAATCTTGCCTTAAGAAACGGGGAAAACAATTACGGCAAGGGTCAGTGGGCGGCTACCCTCAGATATAACGACGGTGTGTATTACGCCGGCTTCACTTCCTTCTCCACCGGAAAAACTTATATCTATCATACCGACGATATAGAAAACGGGAAATGGGACAGGTTCGTGTTTGACGAGTGCTTCCATGATATGAGCCTTTTGTTCGACGACGGCAAGGTGTATCTTGTCTACGGCGGCGGACAGATATGGTGCATTGAACTGGAAAAGGATCTGAGCGCAGTCAAGCCCGGAACCAAGAGAAAACTCATCAACGACGCGGGACTTGTCAAGGGCTGCCTTGCCGAGGGTTCTCACGTCTATAAGCTGAACGGATATTACTATATTTTTATCATAACATGGCCTCCTCATGGCAGAAGAACGCAGCTTTGTTACAGAAGCGAAGCGCTCGACGGAGAGTGGGAAATGAAAGTGATAATCGACGATAATATGGGCTTCAGGAATGACGGTGCCGCACAGGGCGGTATCGTCGACGATAAGGATGGCAACTGGTATTGCTTTGTATTTCAGGATCACGGGGCGGTGGGCAGAACTCCCGTTTTGTCGACCATGACATGGGAGGACGGCTGGCCGGTCGTCGGCGTTGACGGAAAGGTGCCCAAGACCGCTAAGATTCCTTTCGCGGGTCACGAGAAAAAGAGCGTCGTCACAAGCGACGAATTTATCAACTCACAGATAGTGAGATCCTATCACAGCTTTGCCGACACGCCCGAGGAAGCGGGCGAGAGCGATTATAACGGCTCTAACCTCGCGTTGGAATGGCAATGGAACCACAATCCCGACAACCGCCTCTGGTCGCTCACCGAAAGGAAAGGCTATCTGAGGCTGAGAACGGGCAATGTCTGCGGCACTGTTGCCAATGCGAGAAACACCCTTACGCAGCGAACCTTCGGACCGGAATGCGGCGCATATATAAAGCTCGACGTTTCGAAAATGAAAGAGGGCGATGTTGCGGGGTTTGCCGCCTTCGCGGAAAAATACGGTTATGTCGCCGTAAAAATCGAGGACGGGAAAAAATATATCGTAACGGTTTGGTATGACGATAACGACAACGTTGAACAGGAATTTGAAACGGAAAGGGTCGAAATAGCGGAAAACGAAGTGTATCTGCGGGTCGACTGCGATTTCAAAAACGCGGCGGACAAGGCGTATTTCTATTACAGCCTCGACGGCGAGAACTGGACGAAAATAGGAAACACGCTGCAAATGAATTATTACGGTCTGCATTTTATGGGATACCGTTACGCGATATTCAATTTCCCGACAAAGCAGTCGGGAGGTTATGTCGACGTGGACTTTTTCAGGGTGGAAAACAAGCTGCTCAAATAAACTGATACGGCTCGGCGGGAACTATCTCGTAAATGTCCGCGCCGAGTATATTCGCGGCGTACTCTGCGAGTGTTTTAGTTGTATTGGTACACGAAAAATAAACCACCAGCGCTTTCATATTATCCTCCTCTGTCGGCTCAGATAGAGTAATACTTTCGGGCGGAGTGCTTTTCTCGGCTCTCGGGATTTACAACGGTGAGAAGTTCTTCCCGGGTTATACTATCTCTATTGATGAGGTTAAGGTAAACGGCGAAGTCCGTGAGCTATCCGGCAAGGAATATACCTGTTCCGACGACGGTAACTGCACGAGAGTAAACCTCTATAACCAGTGGGTAACATCTGTCCCCGATGACGGCAGACACGCCGATGGCGACAATTCCGGTCTGTCCGCGACTGTTCTTTCCGTCAAAGACAATGAGATACTTTCGACGCTGGAAATAACATTCACTTATTCAGCGCCATAAATCAGATTCCCTGTGATATTCAAAATCTAAACCGACGGATTCCATCAGCACAGTGATCCGTCGGTCTATGTGTAAAGGCATTGGAGGAACCATTATGAATTATACAAAATCAGTTGAAAAATGGGGCGTTTTCGAGTTTTGCTCTGAGGGAACCACCGCTGGCAACCCATTCCTGGAACGCGGTACCACTGCGCTATTTGAAAGCGATTCCGAGCGCAAAACCGTACATGGTTTTTACGATGGGAACGGAATATACAAAGTAAGATTCATGCCATCGTTTGAGGAAGAATACCATTTTACGGTCTGCGGGAATTTTTCTGACAGGAAATACGAAGGAACTTTTTCTGTCACGCCGCCGTCGGAAAACAATCACGGCTGCGTAAAGGTACATAACAAATATCATTTTCAGTATTCCGACGGAACACCTTATTATCCTGTCGGCACGACCTGTTATGTATGGAATCTGCAAAGCGATGACCTTATCACGCAAACACTTGAAACTCTGAGGAATTCCCCGTTCAACAAGATACGTTTCTGCGTATTTCCTAAAAGCTACTGCTACAATTCACGTGAGCCGCGCTCCTATCCATACGAGGGTACTCCGGTTGACGGAAGTGCTATCACAGAGGACAATGTGTGGGGCTACTGTCCGGACTCCAAGGGCAACAACTGGGATTTTGAGAGGTTTAACCCCAAGCATTTTCAGCATATTGAATACTGTATCGGCGAGCTTCAAAAGTTGGGTATTGAGGCAGATATTATCCTCTTTCACCCGTATGACCGCTGGGGCTTCTCAACAATGACACCGGAGTACAACGAACTTTATCTGAAATACACGGTGGCAAGGTTTTCGGCTTTCAGAAATGTATGGTGGTCATTTGCTAATGAATATGACCTGATAAAAAGCAAGAGCATTGAGGACTGGGAACGATATGCGCAGATAATCGTAGAAAGCGACCCGTATGATCACCTGCGATCAATACATAACGGTAATCAGTTTTACGATCATACAAAGTCATGGATAACGCACTGCAGCATTCAGCGTTCTCCGGAAGGAACATCCGAGTGGAGAAAAAGCTATGGCAAACCGATAGTAATTGACGAAATGCTATACGAGGGAAATATTCAGTATGCGTGGGGGAATATTTCGCCGCAGGAGCTTGTTCGGAGGTTCTGGGAAGCACTTTGCCGCGGCGGCTACGGTGGTCATGGCGAAACCTACATAGACGATAAGGCGATATGGTGGTCTCATGGCGGAGAGCTTAAAGGTGACAGCCCGGAAAGAATAGCTTTTATGCGAAAAATACTTGAGGAAGCTCCGGACGGCGGATTGCGACCCAAAAACATGGAATGGGACGAGATATGTGTGGTTCCGGAAGATGAAAATCTAGCTGATGAAACCGGTTATCACCTGTTTTATTACGGGATTTCGCGTCCGGGATTCAGATATTATCATATTGACGATAATAATATATACGCCGTCGACATTATAGACACATGGAATATGACGGTTGAGAATGTCGGAAGTTTTAAGGGACATTTCAGAATTGATCTGCCCACAAAAGAGTATCTTGCGGTTAGAATTAAGAAAGCAGAGGATGGGATAGAATAATGTTCGCCCCGATATGTTTGGTTCTGAAAAAAGAACTGTGTAAACGCAAATAATCCCGAAAAATATAGAGTAACATACGCAATCATAATCAATAATCAGAACGATGTTATGCGTGAAAAGGTTACAGAGTTAAGGCAGCAGTTTGAGGATATGAGCAAGAAAGCAGGAGCGGAATTTGTTCCCGTGAGCATTTACAGCCCCGACAAACTTCAATACATAGCTGACGGGCTGGCTCGTGCGAAAAT
>CAMEPN010000228.1 GCA_945931735.1 uncultured Clostridia bacterium | reverse complement strand
GTACTGGTCGCTAAAAGCCGCCGCGCACACCGAGAGCTTCGAGGAAACAGCCGAACACACGCGCGAGCTTATCACCGACGCAGTCAAGCGGCAGCTCGTCAGCGACGTTCCGCTGTGCTGCTTCCTTTCGGGCGGGCTTGACAGCAGCGTGATTTCCGCGATAGCGGCGCGTGAATTTGCCGAGCGCGGCGAACGGCTCTCCACATGGTCGATAGACTACAAGGATAACCACGCGAACTTCCATGCAAGCTCGTTCCAGCCCGACGAGGACGCGCCGTGGGTGACGCGAATGGCGGAATACATCGGCTCGGAGCACACGAATGTCGTGCTTGACACTCCCGCGCTTGCAGCAGCGCTGGACGACGCGGTGACAGCCCGCGACCTGCCGGGCATGGCGGACGTGGACAGCTCGCTGTGGCTTTTCTGCCGCGAGATAAAGAAAAAATTCTCCGTTGCGCTCAGCGGAGAATGTGCCGATGAGATTTTCGGGGGCTATCCGTGGTACCACAGAAAGGAAGTCCTGCACTACGACGGATTCCCGTGGACGACCTGCGTGCCGGAGCGCGGCGCGCTGATGAAGCACCCGCTCTCCCCCGCCGAGGCGGAAGGGTTTGTCCGCCGCGCATATGACGAGTGCATTTCCCACACGGACTATCTCGACGGCGAAAGCGCGGACGAACGCCGTATGCGCGAGATGTTCGTGATGAACCTTGAATATTTTATGGACACTCTTCTGACGCGAAAAGACCGCATGAGCATGGCGCACGGGCTGGAAGTCCGCGTTCCGTTCTGCGACTACCGCATCGTCGAGTACGCGTACAATATCCCATGGGAGATGAAATCCTACCTCGGCAGGGAGAAAGGGCTTGTCCGAAAGGCGATGGAGGGAGTGCTCCCCGAGGACGTACTATGGCGCAAAAAATCACCCTACCCAAAGACCCACAACCCAAATTACGGCGCGCTTCTCGCGGAAAAGCTCGGCGCGCTGCTGCGGTCGGACGACTGCCGGCTGACGGAAATAGTCAACGCCGACGCGCTAAGGAATATGCTCGAAACGGGCGGAGCAAGCTTCGGGAAGAACTGGTACGGGCAGCTCATGACCGTTCCGCAGATATACGCGTATATGCTCCAGATAGACCGCTGGCTCAAGGAGTATGACGTTATACTGCGGTAAAACAGGCGGTGGCGTTATTTGTCCACACTATAAAAAAACTGCGTCCACATCTTAAACAAGTGTGGACACAGCGTGGACATAACAGCAAATTCCCTTCAAGCCGCGGTTTTTGAGGTCTGCGCAGATGCTTGCGCAGAAGCTTGCAGACTCGTTTTCGTATATCCAAGTGCCGAGAATTTGTTTCTGTCGCGCGGAACAGAGATTTCGCACTCGCCGTAATCGCTGATTATGGTCTTTTTACCGTAGCCAATTCCGCCTGCTGCCCTATGTTGTGCGGCGTCCATGGTATATCAGATGTTCTATCTGATAGTGAGTATGTTCCTGCCTTCCTTGTATTCAAAGTTCACGGCGTCCATACTCTTTTTCACGATGAAAATACCCATTCCGCCTATCGGTCTGTCCTCTATGGAAAGCGTTGTATCGGGATCGGCTTTGGCAAGCGGGTCATACGGCACTCCGTTATCTATGAAGGTTATCTCGACAGCAAAAAGTTCCTCAAACACCTCAACGCGCACAGTTGCATTGCGACCTATGTTAAGCCCGGGGACGGCGCCTATGACAGCGAAGCTAGTACGGCAGACGATTCCTCTGAAAACAAGAGCAATCCCGACACCGGGTTTGTCTGCGTGGCAGCTCCGCTCCTCGCGGGAGGCGTATTAACTGCGGCATTAACACGTAAGCGCAGATGATTACGCGTGCCGTCTATTCTGCCACATACTCGAACCGCTTGATATTGGTAAGAGCGTCAACGCTGCGCCGGGTATCCTCGGGTGAGTTGTACCCCTTTATAAGCGGCACGCGCACGCAGATTCGCTCTGCGGGAACAATCCGAATCAGCTCTGCGAGATTTGCCAACACCTGCGTATTCGGCTTTTCGGTGTAACGCAGATAGATTTCGGGGTTCATGTCTTTGATATCAACATACCGGAAGTCGATATCGTTTGCGACAGCCGGCATCTTCTCCTTGGGAACATTAAGCGAGGTTTCAATGTTCACGCTCCACATCGGGCAGCAGCGGCAGAACTCATGGATAAACTGCGCCTTCGGCAGCGGCTATCCGCCGCCAAAGGTAACTCCCTCGCCTGCCATCTCAAAATATACCCCGTCTTTTTTTATGCCGTCATAACAGCCGAGGTCTGAGATATTCATGTTTCGTGTTTCGGGAAAGACATCACTGTATTTCCTGTTCCCGCAGTAGGCGCAGTTAAGCGGACATTTGTTGCAGGGGTGAGTGCGGTATATAAGGTTGTGCTTTTGCGCGAACGCTTCGCGGTAATTATCAAATGTTGCCGTTATTCGTCTTATAGTATTCCGTGTCGGGCAGGTATTCCCAGTTGCTCTTGAAGTACGGGTCTGTGTCGATGAAAAGAAAATCAGCCCCCCAGATTATATGTTCGCCGCTCCGCGGCGGTCGGCTTTGCCGACTATGAGAACTTCGTTCTCATAACATATATTATTGTGACTTTTTTGATACATTTTCGTGTTCGGAGAGAAAATGTATCAAAAAAGTCCTTTACACTCTCCAAAGGTTATGCTATTATATGAAAAAAAGGAGGGGTAATCAATGAATATCTCAGAGGCAAAAAGAATGATTGAAGACTATAACAAAAAGTCTGCTCATACCGAGCAGGACGACTTTATGTATATCGAGGCGCTTCAGTACTTGTTCAACGAAACTCACGAAACGAAATACATAGCCGAGCTTGGTGGATATTACTATGAGATTCGCTGCTTTGAGCTGGCGCTGAAGTATTATGAGATGGCAGCAGGGCTTGGCGACAAATCGGTATATTCCGGATTAGGATATATCTGGTATTACGGAAGAACCGGAAAAAGAGATTATGAGCAGGCTTTCCACTGGTTTACCCTTGCCGCCGAAAACGGCGATATTCAGTCGGAGTACAAGCTCGCCGATATGTACAAAAACGGCTACGGCGTTGACAAGGATTATGAAAAGTACAAGGAGATAATCGAGAGCCTTTACCCAAAGGTCAAAACCGCGCGTTACCTGCACGAGCCGCTTCCCGAAATAGCCACGCGCCTTGCGAGGATACGCGAGGAGCAGGGAAAAATTGACGACGCAGTGTCGCTTTACCGGCAGGCAAGGGATTTTCTCGCCCAGAGAATAAAGTACAGCCCCTTTTTCGGAAATCTCAACATCATGATGTGGCTGATCGACGACCTTTACAGGCTGGTTGAATTTGACGAGGAGAACATAGACCTGTTTGACCTGTATTGGCTGCTTAAATCCCCGAACAGAGTGTCGTTTTACTTTGACGAGAAACCTCAAACGGTTGAAAGCTCCGAATCGGATGGAGAAATCGCTGTCTGCTTCAACGGCAAGTGGTTCAGAAACCGTGAGGATTTCTTTGAAAAAGCCGAGATTGACGGAATGCTGCTGACCGCAATACAAAGCGAGCTTTACGGATTCAGAGTGGAGCTATAAAATGGAGATCGTAAGAATAACCGGCGGCGACTATTTCGAGTATGAAGCATTGCTGCTAAAGCGCGACGCTCTTGAGCGCGAAGCGGGATTATATCTGAACGAGTACACGCGGGTTTTCGGCGAATTGCTAACAGAGCAGTATAGTGCATATATCCGCTGTATTGAGCTGAAAAAGAAGATAGCGTTCTGTCAGGCGGCAATAAACTGCGGAGCGGTAGTAATTGAAGCGGAGCTGAATGCGTACATTGCTTCTGAGATGGAGGAGTATTACAAAAAGCTCTTTGACATGGCTGCGGAGAATGAGCTTTGCCGCAGCGCAAAGGAAGTACCCGAGATTGACATAAGGAAAATCAAAAAAATCTACCGCA
>CAMEPN010000227.1 GCA_945931735.1 uncultured Clostridia bacterium | reverse complement strand
CGTCATGATGATGAACGCCGTAACCACCGTCGTAAGCACGAGGAGTATGTTAAAATTCTCGGAATAAACCACTCCGCGGTAGAAAAATCTGTATACAAGATAAACTATCGCGCCGCACACCGTCGCGGTGAGAAGCGTCGCGATGATCGTGCCGACCGTGAGATTGGCAAGCTGCGCGGTGAAGTCAAAACCGCTCAGCACCGAGGAAACCGTGCCGAAAAAATCAGAAGCCATGTGCCTTTACCTCCGTCATTCTGTCGCAGCAGATTATGTATTTTGAAACCGCCATTCTCGGCGCGTTCAGCCCCTGAAGCGCCGCTTTTATGCTGTCGGGAAGATAATTGTCGAATTTTACTTCGAGTATAATTTCATTCTGATATATCGGAGAGTAAAACGCATTCTCGTCAAACATATCAAGAGTATTATAGCAGGTCGACAGCGTTTTGTCAAATGTTATCCTGACATTCCCGAACGGATATGTCAGCGCCTCTCTGCGGTAGTCGACCACCGCCCTCGGGCGGAGCGCGGTCAGCCTGTCCGAGCGGTAAAACTCCCCGAAAGCGTCCTCCGCGTCCTCGTGGTCCTTCATGAAGGAGCAGTCGCCTTTAAGCAGCGCGCCGTACTGCTCCCTCGTCAGCTGATTGGACACCTTGGACACAAATTCGCCGTCCTTGTGCTTCGCCTCGAGAGAGATATGCGACGGGTCGAGGTCATACGCGCGGACGCGGAACTTGCGCCGCGTTTCTACGCCGTTTATCTTGTCGAAATACCCGCTGCCGTAAATGTCGTCGAAATACAGGCTGGTGACGCGGTATCCGCCGCCCGCGCCGTGCGGGTCGGGGACGGTCAGCGGAGCGAGCCGCGAAAGGAGAACGAGCCGCGTGCCCTCGTCGATGATGAATTTAAGCTCATGGCGCATTTTTCTGCCGCAATGGGTGCTGCTGCGGAGCTGCGGCGTCTTTTTGTCAGCTTTTACGGTACGTCTTAGCCGAAGCATGGTTCGAGCCACCTCCTTTTCTTGAAGTATAATATATCAAAATATAACAAACAGTAATTTCACATTCTATAAAATGCGATAAATTTCAACTCATATTGATATAATAACATATTTTTAAAACGATTACAAGCTTTATTTTTGTATAATACGGAAATAATATTACCACGCGTTTATTTACAGGTGAAAAAATTGCGAAAAATCTGAAAAACCACTTGACAAGCAATTGACAATACGTTATAATTAATTATTGTTGACAGTTGTGTGCGGGAAAACTGTATCCTGACACAACGATATGCAGAACAAAGGGGGTTTACGAACATGAAAAGAACATACCAGCCCAAGAAGCTTCAGAGAAAGCATGAACACGGCTTCATGAAGAGAATGGCTACCAAGAACGGCCGTAAGGTTCTCGCTCGCCGCCGCGCAAAGGGCAGAAAAAAGCTCACATACTGATTTGATTACCGGATGTCTGATTTAAGAAAAAGATACAAAGTGATCAAAAGCAACCGCGATTTCAGCTTCCTTTTCAAAAAGGGAGAGTCCGTGGTGACATACGGGTTCGTGTGCTATGTGCGGCAGCGCCGCGGAGGCACAAACCGCTTCGGCGTCGTCACGGGAAAGAAGGTCGGAAACGCGGTAAAACGCAATCGGGCAAGGCGGATAATAAGGGAAGCCTTCCGCCTTTTTGACCCGGTTTTAAAAGAAAAAACACAAAAGCGTTATGATTTCGTTTTCGTCGCGAGGTCAAGAACTCCGTCGCTTAAAATGCAGCAGGTGCTCTCGCTGATGAAAAAGAACGTCATGTCAAAGCTGCCATGAAATATATCTTACTGGGAATAATCAGGCTGTACCGACTTACGCTGTCAAAGATCCTGCCGCGCTGCTGCCGCTTTTACCCAAGCTGTTCCGAATACGGTATGACCGCTATTCGGCGTTTTGGTGCGGTGAAGGGCGGTTATTTGGCATTTTGGAGGATTTTTCGGTGCAATCCTTTCGGGAACTGCGGCTATGACCCCGTGCCCGATAAATTCTGTTTTCGACCGGAGAAAAATACGGTATCAAAGACATCATGGGACGCGGACGACCTGCCCGATATATCGGACTTCGCCGACGCGCGGAAAGCCCTTGCCGAAAGACGCCGCTGAACCACGAAAACTACTGCGCAGGGCGCATTAAATATATACCAGAAAACTATACGGACAAAAGAAAGGCACAGACGTCTGTGACCTGAGCGTTGAAAGGACGTGGACACCATTACCTTCCTGTACAGCCTTATAGGTACGCCCCTCGGCTATATCCTATACTTCATCTACAATTTCATTTGCAGCAACGTAGGCGTTGCGATAATCCTGTTTACCTTTATCATCAAGCTGGCAATGCTTCCGCTTGCGATAAAGCAGCAGAAAAACTCGGCGAAATCCGCCATCTTCCAGCCTAAGGTAAGGGAGATACAGACAAAATACAAGAACAATCAGCAGAAGCAGCAGGAGGAGCTTGCAAAGCTCCAGCAGCAGGGCTATAAGCCCATGGGCGGCTGCGGCTCGATGATCCTGACATTCCTTATCCTTTTCGGCGTCCTGGACGTTGTTTACAAGCCGATGACGCATATCGTCCATGTAAACTCCGACAAGATTTCCGAGATAATCGAGGAGTCCTATAACGTCGAGCTTACCGCCGTGTTCGTAAACGAGGTCAACAAGACCGACGAGCAGCTCGCGGAGCTTAAGACAGAGGACCTCACCAAGCACGAGGGCATTGTCCGCGACGCGCAGAAGATACTCGATTATTATAACGAGAACCTCCTTAAGGACGGCGAAGCAGCCAAGGATATGACCGCGTTCGCAGCGCTCGACATATCCTCGAAGGATCTCGTGAAATCCGTCGTAAAGGACGCTATCGTAAAGGAATACACCGCCTCCGACGGAAAATACACCATGTTCACCGAAACGGATCTCTATAAGCTTTCCGACGACGAAAAGGCGGAGATGAACGCCCTCGCCGACGAAGCCGCGAAATCCGAATATAAAGCTGAGCACTGCTTCAGCGACGCTACGATGTCGGCAATGACCACCGTTCAGACGCATTACGGCTCCTACAAGGCTACCGCCGCCGACGCGATACCGTTCACCGCGAACTCCTCGCTCCAGCGCGAGCTTTACGCGCTCGAGTGCTTCGGTACGACAAAGAACGGCGTTGCATACAAGGACGCATACAGCGAGAGCGTTATCCGCCCCGAGCTCAGAGAAGAGCTGACCGAGCTTTACGACAACCTTAACTTCCTCGGCATTCCTCTCGGACAGGTTCCGTGGGACAACCTCGGCTTCCCGCTTATACTTGTTCCTATCGTATCCTTCCTCATGGCACTGCTCCAGACATTTATCTCGAACTGGACGATGTCCAAGAGCAATCCCGACGCAGCCGCAGGCATGGGCGCAATGAAGATAACAATGTATATCATGCCGCTGTTCTCTCTGTGGCTGGCATTCACCATTCCGGCAGGCGCGGGCTTCTACTGGACGATAAGCTATGTTTTCGGAATTATCCAGACGCTTGTCCTCAACAAGCTGTACAGCCCCGAAAAGCTTAAGGCTGAGGCGGAGGCAGAGTATGCCGCACGCATGAAGCAGGTAAACGTAAGCGCAACCAAGGTGACCGACGCGGACAATACGACCGTGGAATACAACGGGGAAAAGCTGACACAGAAAGAAATCAACCGCCGCAAGCTTGCAGAAGCGCGCAGACAGGACGCGCTCAAGTACGGCGAGGAATATCATGACGATGACGACGACAATGATTGATCTCTGATCACGAAAGGGGATTTACCATGGAAAAGGAATTCACCGCAAAAACAGTTGACGAGGCAAAAGCGCTCGCCGCACAGGAATTCGGCGTTTCCGCAGACGAAATTGAATTTGACATACTTGCCCAGCCCAAAAAGACCCTTTTCGGCGGCCTTAAGGGCGAGGCGAGGGTAAAGGCTTTCTATGCCGAGCCGCCCG
>CAMEPN010000226.1 GCA_945931735.1 uncultured Clostridia bacterium | reverse complement strand
GAGAGCGTGCGGATAACGGGCGTTGTCGACCGCGTGGATATTTTTTCCCACGAGGACAGGAATTTCATTCGCGTGGTGGACTATAAGACGGGTATGCGGACGTTCACCAAATATAACGCCGAATACGGCATAAATACGCAGATGCTGATGTACCTTTTCGCGCTATGCGAGGCGAACAAGGGCAATTACCTCGCGGGAGGAGTGAGCTATACTCCCGCGAAGGTTTCGGGAGCGCTCGGCGACAGGGTGGGCGCGTTTGCGATACTCTCCGCCGCGCACAGGCAGAGCGGAATGTATGTTTACGACAGCGACACCGCCGAGGAAATGAACCGCTACGCCGACTCGGTGATAGACGGGATAGCCGCCGAGAACGGCGCTGAGCCTGTCCCCGAGGAAAAGCGCGAAAAGGAACGCGCGAAATATCTCCCGCCCGAGGAAAACATAATGGAGCGAGAAAGCGATTTCGGGCAGTTTAAGGACAAGGTAATGAAAACGCTGACCGACAACCTCAACACCGTTTTCGGCGGGGATTTTACGGCAATGCCGCTGAAATATGCAGAGCGAATGACGCGACCCGACGGAAGCGTTTTCCGAAAGACAAAAAAGCCGTGCGACTACTGCCATTTCGCGGCGATATGCGGAAACGGCGGCAAATGCTTCAACGACGCAGCAAAGGCAGAAAAGGCAGCCAATGACGCCAAAAAAACAAAGGCGAAAATCGCTAAAAAAACGAAGGAGGAGAAGTAAATGGCTTTCCAATACACCGAACAGCAAAAGCAGGCTATACTCTCCCCCATCGACAGAAACACCGTCGTCACCGCCGCCGCGGGAAGCGGAAAAACAACGCTGCTGGTAGACAGGGTGATACGCATTATCTCCGACAGGGAGCTGAATGTCCCCGCAAATTCGCTCGCGATAATGACCTTTACGAGAAACGCCGCCGAAAATCTCCGCATGAAAATAAACAAAAAGCTCGGGGAAAAGCTCGACTCGCTCGGCGAGGAGGACGACGGTCTGCGCGGCTATCTTTCCGAACAGATAATCAAGCTGCGCTCCGCTTCGATAGGCACGATAGACTCGTTCTGCATTAACGTTATCCGCGAGAATGTGCAGATATTCGACCTGCCGATAAGCTTCGCCGTCGCGGACAACGCGAAAAAGGCGGCAATGCAGGCGCAGGCTATGCAGTCAACAATGGCTTATTTCTACGGCAGCCCTGCCCCCGACGGGGACGTTATTTCTGCCGAGGACAGGGACGCGCTTTTCTTTACGTTCAGCTTTGAAAACGACGACGCGCTTCAGAATGCGATAAAGGACGCCGCAGAAACGCTAAGCTCCTACGACGGCGCGGAGGCTTGGCTCGACAACGAAGCGGCGGCAAATGCCGACCTCGACAAGCTCGGGGAAAAATATCTCCCCGTGTTCATCAAAAATTACGAAAAGCTGCTGCACAAGGCAAAGCTGGAGCTGCGCAGGCTCGCGGGGATAAACGCGCTGCTTTCCGAATTTCTCTCCCGCGAGCGGGACAACGCTGCGCTCGGCGGAAAGGACGCCCTCGCGCAGACCTGCGGCGAGGTGATGAGCGACTACAACATCTATTACCTCAGCTGCGCAAATACCGCCGAGCTTATCGAAGCGGCGCTTTGCGAATTGAAAGAAAAATACACGCTCGCCGCGCTGGACGAGTTTGCGGACACGCTCGGGAAGATCACCAACACCGCCGAGCTTCCGCGAAAGGGCCCGAAAAGCGAGCTGAGAAAGCAGTTCACCGAAAGCAAGAACAAGTTTGGCAAGCTTGTCGAGGCAATGCGCACCGTTCCGTTCAGCTACGAGGAGGAGCGCAATATACTCGAATATCAGAGCGGGGTCGTTTCGACGTTCGTTAAGCTGGTCAAGTTCTATATCGGGGCGTATTCCGCGCTCAAAATATCCTCGGGCTATCCCGACTTCTCCGACTGCGAGCTTATGCTGCTCGACAGGCTGAAAAACAACGAGGAGTTCCGACGCGGGCTTTCCGACAGGTTCAGCTGTATCATCGTCGACGAATTTCAGGATTCGAACAATGTTCAGGCGGAAATATTCCGTCTTATATCAAACGGGAAAAACAACCTGTTCTACGTCGGCGACGTAAAGCAGGCGATTTATACCTTCCGCGGCGGCGACCCGCGCATCATGGCGGCGCTGTGCGACGGAGCAGACGGCTTCGGCGTTATCCCGCTTAACAGGAATTTCCGCAGCCGCCGCGCCGTTATCGACAGCGTGAACTGTCTTTTCTCGGGGATAATGACGCGGGAGTACGGCGACGTCGATTACGCCGACGGCGCGCAGCTTGAATACGGCGCGGACTACCCCGAAATATCCCCCGAAAAGACTGCCGAATATGACACCGAGATACATATGCTCGACCTGCCCGAGCTTGAGCAGGAGCCGGACAGCGACTTCGGCGATATAAGGCAGGCGCATTTCGTCGCGGGGAAAATCAAGTCCATGCTCGAAAGCGGGTTCGAGGTTTCCGACGGAAAAGGCGGTATGCGCCCGTGCAGATACTCCGACTTCTCTATCCTGCTGCGCAAAAACGGGAATATCAAGGCTTACAAGGAAGCCCTCAACCTTGCAGGGATACCCGCGCTGACTGCGGGCGGGCGCGATTTCCTTGAGTCAGAGGAAATTTCCCTTGTAATGGATCTTCTCCGCGTGATAGACAATCCGCTGTGCGACGAGGAATTTCTGCGCGTGCTGATGTCGCCGCTGTATTCCGTTTCCGCAGCCGAAGCAGCAAAAATAAGGCTCGGCGCGCTCGGGATAAGCACCGAGGATATCCAACAAAACGAGGAGCTGATAAAGCCGATTTCAAGGCTGCTTCGGTATTTCTCGCTTTACGGCTGCCTGAATTACTGCATTAGAGCGGCGGAGGGCAGCGGGGACAATGACGGCGCGGAAGCAGCCGCCGACACCGACGCCGCCGCTGAAGCCGCGTCCTCGTCCGAAAAGGCGAAGCTTGCCGAGCAGGAGCTTAAGCGGCGCGGCGTAAATCGCAGCATCGGCGCGAATATTATCCGTTTCGCCGAGGACATTCACAGGTACCGCTTCTTCAAGGGCAGCAGCTCCGTCGAGGGACTTATCCGCAGGATATACAGCGAAACCGACCTCATCTCTATCGTGTCCGCATACGACGGAGGAAAACAGCGCGCTGCCAACCTAAGGCTGCTGCGGAAATACGCGGCGGATTTCGAGGAGCGCGACGGCGGCAGCCTAAGCGACTTCATACGCTTCGTTTCCAACACAAAGGCTTACAGGCAGCGCATGGAAGAAGCGGGCGTGCCCGACGACGCGGAAAACGCCGTGAAAATAATGACCTTTCATGCGAGCAAGGGGCTTGAAATGCCGATATGCATTCTCGCGGAGCTGGACTACCGCTTCTCGCAGAACGACATGAAGGGCACGATGATAATTAACCACGACGCGGGGCTGGGGCTTTCCTATGTGGACAGGAAGCTGCGATATAAGTCGGGGACAATGAGCAGCGAGGCGCTGAAGATGGTCAATCGGGAAAAGCAATACGGCGAGGAGCTTCGCCTGCTTTACGTCGCGGCGACGCGCGCGCAGGAAAAGCTCATCATGGTCGGAGCCTGCGGGAAATCTCCGTCGGAGCTTGTCATGACCGAGAACGACGCGCAGGACGCGTTCAGAACAACTTCCCCGTTCCAATGGATATTGTCCTCAATGCTGCGCTACGCCGACCAAGAGCAATTCCCGTTCTTCGGGGAAAATTCCCCGCTCGCGCTTTTCGACAGGAACACCCGCGAGCCGATAGCCGCCAGGATATTCCGCAGCACCGTAAGCGATACGGAAATTCCCCCCGAGGAAATGACGCAGTCAACCGAGCAAAATACAGACGATCTCAACAGCGAAACCGCTGCGGAGCCTTTGGGGTCATTGCCCGACACGGACGGCGTGACCGACGAAGAAGCCGCGGCGCTGAAAAGCGTCATGCTGTATG
>CAMEPN010000225.1 GCA_945931735.1 uncultured Clostridia bacterium | reverse complement strand
GAACGACATCACCGATCTGAAAAAAAGCCTCACCGAATACGAGAGGGTATACGGGCTTCAGGACTGGGGCAGCGAGGAGGCTATGCTTAAATCGGCGAAGATGCAGAACGAGATATTCCCTATGTTCAAGGATATTCGGGAGAAAAACGACGAAAGCTTTACTCAGCTCAAAAAAGCCGACAAGAACATCATGAAATCTCTTGAAGGAAATAATATCATTATCGCCAAGCATCAGCACCGTAAGCTTCGACAGGAGGACGCGGAAAAGGGAGTTTCTTCCGAGGAAGCGGCTATGCTCGATTCGGTATTCAAAAAGCAGGTCGAGTCGAAAAAGGAACACTACATTATCTCCTCCAATGCGCTGCTCACCCTCGGACCGGAGGAGGCAAATATGCTCGGAGCGCTCTCTCCGGCAAGCATTGCGGGGTATATGTTCAATAATTACGGCGTCGTATTCGACAACAGCGATTTTTCTAAGATAACGGACAAATACTATGATGTCCGCCGCAGGATAAAGCAGGCGTCCGAAAGAAAGGCGTTCGGTCAGAAGGTTGAGGAGTCGCGCGAGGTATTCATGCAGGACTACGCTGAATTTGTCGGCTCCAAGGATAAGAATATCAAAAAGTATCTCAGCGACAACAGCAAGAAATTTGACGCCGTTAAGAAGAACAACGAGAAGCTTCAGAAGAAAAACGAGGAGATAAACAAGATACTCGGCGAATTGGGCAATAATCTCGGCGATCTGGAGCAGTACAACATCCTCAAGAATAAGAAGGACGCGGGCACGGAGCTTACCAAGGCGGAAACCGAAAAGCTTAACGAATATAACGAAAAGCTCGGAAAAGATCTTTTGAAGAAATACGGCAAATACAAGGAGAAGGTCGAGGAGAAGAGCAAGTTTATTCAAATGGTCACACAGGCGAGGGAGGCGCTCAGCTCGGAGGATAACGAGAGGATAATGAGAGAGCTGGAACAGCAGAACTTAGAATTCGGCTATAAGAGAAGCGCGCTCGGTCAGCTTACCGGATTGATACAGGACTCCCGTTCGACAAAGATATACGAAAGGGAGGATTACGACGTTTCGTTCCTTGCCGAAGATGATTATGAACCGGTCTCAAAAGGGGGTTATCTTTACTTCGATGTTCGCGAGCTTAAAAAGCTGTATCCCGATCTGCTCAGCAAGTGTGCAGATACGGTAACGAAGTACGAGGATTTTAAGGAAATGTGCAACGCTGTTCTTGACAAGAACAGGGAAGAGAACGTTAACTTTATCACCTCGCAGTTCAACAAGAAAATCAGCTCGGACAGCGTCGCGTTGTCGGAGAGCGCTCCGCTTGACAAAAAGAGCCGTGATAAGCTTGAAAGCTCGTATCTGACCATGCTCTATTCCTCCAAATCCATGAACAGTGCAAAGCGAATGAGCAAGGAGGACAAGACGACGGGCGCCGAAAGACCGACCATGCTCAACAACCTTCAGACATATAACCAAAGCAGAATCGACGAATACGAGGGCAATAACAAGCTTATTCTCGAAACGATGGATAACCTCAGGGACAACATCATTGACAGCAACGAGCTTTATGTCAAAGCGAACCGCCTGTTCTTCAAGCTCGACAAAATAACCCCCAACTCGCTTGAGATAAAAGACGACGAAAAGAGCGATGCGCCGATAGTTCCCAAGGAATACGACCAATCGCTCTCAGCCATTGACGAAGCGGAAACACTGCTTGCGCCCGGCAGCAAGCAGAAGGCGGAGATCGGCAAGCTCAAGACGGAATCCGAGAATATCAGCAAGGACGTTGCAAACGTAATGAAGATAAACGAGCTTACCGAACAGCAGAAGAAAGAAGAATCTGCATAAGGAAAGGAGACGGAGGTATGCTGGTAAGCCTGCAAAAGGGAAGATTTGTCATCGACACCATCGAGCAGGAAGGCGGGGATATCTGTATTTACACCGCCCACAACAACAAAAAGCAGCGGTTCGTTGTAAACGAGATACGCAGCATCGGGCTTATCAATGAGTGGCTGCCGAAGCTGAGTTCCTTTGCGCAGAACGGCAGTCCGGAGTGCTTCACGGAAAACTCGTTCCTGTACATCGTGACCCACTATTACGACGGGGATAACGCGGCGGCATATTTCAGCTATGTAAAGCCCGACATGGGGACAAAGCTGGATATGCTGCGGCAGTTTATCTTCCGCCTTATCGACCTGTCGGCGTACCCCGACGTTATCGTGTGCAGTATGCTCCTGCCGGACGCGGTTTGCGTTTATCGGGGGGAGATGCTTCAGAACTGCTATATCGCTCGGGTCGACAAGACGCAGTTTGAGCTGTTTTACGACCTGCTCGAAAGCTATTTTACTCCGGAGGAGATAAAGAAGGAGCCTTTTCTCGGGATAATCCTGCAAAAGCTGAAAAACGGCATCTACGAGAATTTCACGCAGGTCTACCTCGACTGGCAGCAGCTTTCCGAAAAGCGCATGACGGGCAACCCCGTTGTCGAAACGCTCAAGGGCTGGTGGCAGCGCTACGGCAGCCTTGTAAAGATACTTGCTTCCGCGGCGGTCATCATCATTGCGGTGGTGGTGATATACAATTCATTTATTAAGGGCGCAATTTCCTCCGACAGCAAGACCTACAACCCCATAGACCATATCGGCACGGTGTCTGTTTCGGAAAACGGCGACAGCTTCCGCGAGGTGCACGTCAGCAAATAGTATAGCAGGATATGCAGTCAAAGGGAACGGAGAAAAATACTGTACCGGTTTGTATTCTTCCTTAGATATTTCAGCGTTTTATATTCCATATGCCTTGTAATAATTATATCACAAAATATGTGATTTGTTCAGGACATTAATAGGATTGTCGAAAAATAATAACACAAAACCTCCCCATTCCAAACGGAACAGGGAGGTTGTTTTAATATCGCCCAACGCCAAGACAGGACATAACAGTCAAGTCTTAACATTATTTCGCTTTTTCAAACGGTATTGTGAAATACCATACCAAAACGAATTTATTGTTTACTGCATTATCTGAGCGCAGCCTGAGCAGCAGCCAGTCTTGCGATCGGAACGCGGAAAGGCGAGCAGGAAACGTAGTCCAGACCGATCTTGTGGCAGAACTCAACGGATGTGGGATCGCCGCCGTGCTCACCGCAGATACCGCAGTGCAGCTCGGGACGAACGCCCTTGCCGAGCTGGATAGCCATCTTCATCAGCTTGCCAACGCCAACCTGATCGAGCTTAGCGAACGGATCGTTCTCGAAGATCTTAGCGTCGTAGTAAGCGCCGAGGAACTTGCCTGCGTCATCTCTGGAGAAGCCGTATGTCATCTGTGTCAGGTCGTTTGTACCGAAGCAGAAGAACTCAGCCTCCTTAGCGATGTCGTCCGCAGTCAGAGCAGCACGAGGAATTTCGATCATTGTACCAACGGAGTACTTCAGATCCATGCCGGAAGCAGCGATGATCTCGTCGGCAGTCTTAACGACAACGTCCTTAACGTACTTAAGCTCCTTAACCTCGCCAACCAGCGGTATCATGATCTCGGGAGCAACGTTCCAGTCGGGGTGAGCCTTCTTAACGTTGATAGCAGCCTTGATAACGGCAGCAGTCTGCATCTTTGCGATCTCGGGGTAGGTGACAGCCAGACGGCAGCCGCGGTGACCCATCATCGGGTTGAACTCATGCAGACCTGCGATGATGTTCTTGATGGTTTCAACGGACTTGCCCTGTGCCTTAGCAAGTGCCTCAATGTCAGCTTCCTCGGTGGGAACAAATTCGTGCAGAGGCGGGTCAAGGAATCTGATGGTAACAGGATGGCCCTCGAGTGCTTCGTACAGCTTCTCGAAGTCGCCCTGCTGCATCGGCTCGATCTTAGCCAGAGCAGCTTCTCTCTCCTCAACGGTGTCGGAGCAGATCATCTCACGGAAAGCAGCGATTCTGTCTTCCTCGAAGAACATATGCTCTGTACGGCAAAGACCGATACCCTCTGCGCCGAGCTC
>CAMEPN010000224.1 GCA_945931735.1 uncultured Clostridia bacterium | reverse complement strand
CTTCCCGAAAAAGGTCTTGTTATCCCGGGCGACGCGGTCATCGGCGCGGACAGCCACACCTGCACCTACGGTGCTCTCGGAGCGTTCTCAACCGGCGTAGGCTCTACCGATATGGCTGCCGGAATGGCAACCGGCGAGGCATGGTTCAAGGTTCCGGGCGCTATCAAGTTCAACCTTACCGGAAAGCTCGGAAAGTGGGTAAGCGGAAAGGACGTTATCCTGCATATCATCGGTATGATAGGCGTTGACGGCGCGCTGTACCAGTCAATGGAGTTCACGGGCGAGGGGCTGCATTCCCTTTCCATGGACGACAGACTCTGCATGGCTAACATGGCTATTGAAGCGGGCGCGAAGAACGGCATATTCGAGGTCGACGACGTTACTCTCGATTATGTAAAGGGAAGAACGGACAGGCAGTTTGAGGTGTTCAAGGCGGATCCCGACGCGCACTACAACCGCGTTATCGACATTGACCTTTCCGAAATAAGACCTACCGTTGCGTTCCCGCACCTCCCCGAAAACACAAAGACTATCGACGAGGTCGGCGAGGTAAAGATCGATCAGGTGGTTATCGGCTCCTGCACCAACGGAAGATACAGCGATCTCGAGATCGCGGCTAAGGTCGTTAAGGGCAAGAAGGTCGCTAAGGGCGTCCGCGCCATCGTTATCCCCGCAACACAGCAGATATACCTTGACGCGCTCAAGAACGGGCTGCTTGAGATATTTGTTGAAGCGGGCATGGTCGTTTCCGCGCCTACCTGCGGTCCCTGCCTCGGCGGACACATGGGCATTCTTGCCCCCGGAGAGAGAGCAGTTTCCACTACAAACAGAAACTTTGTCGGCAGAATGGGCGACGTTACCTCCGAGGTATATCTCGCAAGCCCCGCTATCGCTGCGGCAAGCGCGCTGACAGGCTACATCTCTGACGTACAGGAATAAGGAGGGCAAAAATGAAAGCACACGGTTTAGTACATAAATTCGGCGATAACGTTGATACGGACGTAATTATCCCCGCGCGTTATCTCAACACATCAGACCCCAAGGAGCTTGCTTCCCACTGCATGGAGGATATCGACAAGGATTTTGTAAACAAGGTCAAGCAGGGCGATATCATCGTTGCGAACATGAACTTCGGCTGCGGAAGCTCCCGCGAGCACGCGCCCATTGCCATTAAGGCAAGCGGAGTTGGCTGCGTCATCGCGTCCACCTTTGCGAGAATTTTCTACCGCAATGCAATAAATATCGGTCTGCCTATCCTCGAATGCGACGAGGCGGCAAAGGATATTGACGAGGGCAACGAGGTCGACATTGATTTCGATACAGGCGTAATAACAAATGTTACCAAGGGAAAGACATATCAGGCGCAGCCGTTCCCGGATTTTATCAAGGACATTATTAACAAGGGCGGACTGCTGAAGTCGTTAAAGGGCTGATTATTTCGGAATGGAGCGATTGGCGTGATACTGAACATTAAGCCTGCCGCGCGGTATCAGATAGAGGATATCTGCGCGCTGTCAGACGCTCACGGCAGAGAGTTCTTTGAAGAGAGTATGCGCAGCGGGCTGCTGACCGCAGTTGTCACCTGCGACAGGGCTGTAAAGGGCGTTTGCGTATGCAGAAGTTCCCCTATCCCCGACGGCTGCGAGATCACCGCTCTTTTTATCGAGCAGGAACGGCGCGGAAAGGGGATAGGCAGAAAGCTGCTGTCCTATGCTCTGCGCGAAATGCGTGCGCAGCGCTTTACGCGTGCGTTTATATGGCTCGACGAGAACAACAGCGAAGCGGCGGGATTTCTCACTCACTTCGGTTTCACGTTCGACGGGAAAGAACGCAAGGCTCCGTCGCCTGACGGTTCTGCAATGATCAGTGAAATGCGCTTCAGAATTGACATTTGAAAGGATATTTTTTATGGAAAAGAATATTGCCGTGATAAAGGGCGACGGTATAGGCCCCGAGATCGTGACCGAGGCAATGAAGGTGCTGGACAAGGTCGCTGAAAAATTCGGACATAAATTTAACTATGAGCAGCTTCTCATGGGCGGCTGCTCCATTGACGCGAACGGAGTTCCGCTCACGGACGAAACGATCGCGCGCTGCAAGGCTTCCGACGCGGTGCTTATGGGGTCTATCGGCGGAAACACAACCACCTCTCCGTGGTACAAGCTCCCCGCAAATCTCCGTCCCGAGGCTGGTCTGCTTAAGCTCCGCAAATCGCTCGGGCTGTTCGCCAATCTCCGTCCCTGCCACCTTTTCCCGCAGCTCAGCGGTGCCTGCCCACTCAAGGAGGAAATAAGCGCCAAGGGCTTTGATATGCTGATAATGCGCGAGCTGACAGGCGGACTGTACTTCGGCGAGCGTCACACCGAAGAGGTTGACGGCGTGATGACCGCTGTCGACACGCTGAAATACGACGAGAACGAGATACGCCGTATCGCGGTGAAGGCGTTCGACGTTGCAATGCAGCGCCGCAAGAAAGTAACCAGCGTCGACAAGGCGAACGTTCTTGATACATCGCGCCTGTGGAGAAAGATTGTCGAAGAGGTCGCAAAGGATTATCCCGAGGTAACTCTCGAGCATATGCTGGTCGACAACTCCGCAATGCAGCTCGTTAAGGATCCCGCTCAGTTTGACGTAATGGTGACCGAGAATATGTTCGGCGATATCCTTTCCGACGAGGCTTCCATGATCACCGGCTCTATCGGTATGCTTGCCTCCGCGAGCATGAACGAAACAAGCTTCGGTCTGTACGAGCCGAGCGGCGGCTCTGCGCCCGATATCGCGGGACAGAACAAGGCAAACCCCATCGCAACGATACTCTCCGCCGCAATGCTGCTCCGCTATTCCTTCCATATGGACAAGGAAGCCGACGCAGTCGAAAACGCAGTGGACAAGGTACTCGAAGCAGGTTACAGAACGGGCGATATCATGTCCGACGGAATGACCCTCGTTTCCTGCTCGGAAATGGGAACAAAGATCGCAGAGTTTGTCTGAGGTCTGGGGGAACGATGATTAAATCACATTCGCCCCGTTCAAGCGAGCACGCTCACGCGGCTGAATTTGATACGCTGAGCTTTTATCAGCGTGTCCATATGTGTTTTTATACAAAAATATTTCCCTTTACGAAAATTTAATGTAAATAACATTAAAAAATCGAAAAGCACTTGAAAAAGCTCGGTTTTTGAGCTATACTAAGAATATGTTATTGAAATCATACAGGAAACAGGTCTTTCCGTCCTTTTTGGATAGCACCGCGGCTGCTGCCGTCAATGCTCCCGATCGGCCTTTCCTGTTTTATCCCGAAAGGAGCGTCTTTTTATGTACAACGATCTGGTCGATACCATCGGATTTCTCGGCGGTTATGACAAGGAAGTAGCTGACGCAATGGAGCTGGAGCTGAAGCGTCAGAAAAGAAACCTCGAGCTTATCGCCAGCGAGAACATTGTTTCCCCCGCAGTTATGGCGGCAATGGGCAGCGTTCTCACAAACAAATACGCCGAGGGTTATCCCGGCAAGCGGTATTACGGCGGCTGCGAAGATGTCGACATAGTGGAAACTATCGCTATCGAGCGTGCTAAGAAGCTGTTCGGCGCCAAGTTTGCAAATGTTCAGGCGCACTCCGGCGCACAGGCAAATACCGCAGTATATGTTGCTCTGCTTCAGCCCGGCGATACCGTTATGGGTATGTCGCTCGACAACGGCGGACACCTCACACACGGCTCTCCCGTAAACATCTCCGGAAAGTATTTTAACTTTGTACCTTACGGCACCAATGCAGAGGGCTTTATCGACTATGAGGAGCTTTACAAGATTGCAAACAAGTGCAAGCCCAAGCTGATCGTCGCGGGTGCTTCCGCTTATCCGAGAGCTATCGACTTTGAGAAGCTTTCGTCTATCGCAAGAGCGGTCGGCGCATACCTTATGGTCGATATGGCGCACATCGCAGGTCTTGTTGCGGCAGGTCAGCACATGAGCCCTGTGCCCTATGCAGACGTTGTTACAACTACAACACATAAGACGCTCCGCGGTCCGCGCGGCGGCCTTATCCT
>CAMEPN010000223.1 GCA_945931735.1 uncultured Clostridia bacterium | reverse complement strand
TTGTGAAGTCGCTGTACATCTTGAACGGCTGATTTTCCCACGGAACAAGCAGGTTTATCGGGATTTCTTTTTCGTCATTCTGGACTGTCGGTTCATCACTAAGGAAGTCGTTCATATTCAGCTTTCCGGTATTGTTGGAAGCCCCGAGATTGAATGCCATTTACACTCCCTCCTTTTCGAGAATTTCGCTTACAAGCTGGCGGTACTGACCGCCTATCACGCTGTTTTTCTTGGATATCAGCGACTTTTGCTCAGCGGTGCTGTTTGCGGCTTCAATGCGCTTGCTTATCGTAGTTTTGTAAACCAGACCGCTGTAGCGCTCCTTTAAGGCAACGTCCACCGCCTGAGCCATCTGGGTGTTGTCGGTCATGGTTTCAAGTATTCCACAAATTTTCAGGTCGTGGTTGATTTTTTCCTTGATGAGATTGAAAATGTCCTCGAACTGGACTATGCCGTTGAGCGCGAATTTCTGCACCTGAACCGGAATTATCACCTCGTCAGCCGCCGCAAGAGCGTTCATGACCAGTATTCCGAGCGAGGGCAGGCAGTCGATGAGGAAATAATCGTAATTTTCCGATATGCTGTCGCTGGAAATCGCCTTGTCAAGAATCTGCTCACGGCACATCGTCTGTGCAAGAAACATATCCGCGGTTGCCAGAGAAATATCTGCCGGGACATAGTCGATAGGCTCGCTTTTTGCGGTCATAATGCACTCCGAGAGCTTCGCAGTTTCTTTCAGCACGTCAACTATGGTGCGCTTGCCCGTGAAGTCGTAGCCAAGGTAGTCGCTTAGATTTCCCTGCGGGTCGAGGTCGATACAGAGGACTTTCTTGCCAAGTTCCGCAAGTCCTGCGGCGATGTTTACCACGGTCGTTGTCTTGCCAACGCCGCCTTTCTGATTTGCTATTGCTATAATCTTTGCCATAATTACCCCTCCTGCCAGTATTCTTTCATGTCGTGATTTACCCGGGACTGCCAGTAGCTGTTAAGCGTCAGCCGGGAATTGTACAGCGCCGTTATCAGGTAACTTCGAATATTCCGGACGTCGCTGGTGTTGTTGTCCATAGCTTCCAGAACGTACTCGATGTGACTGCTGTTAAGCTTCAGGAACGTACTTTTCACTACGTCATGCGGAACGTCCTCGCCGTTCACCCGTATTGTAGGTCTGGTGGAACAGATTGCGTCCACCATAATGCTGATAAGCTCGTTGATGGTATCCGCCTTGCTTGGATTTTGCTCGACGATGAATTCGTAATCCGTGTTGTCCCGGACTATCTGGGCATAAGCGGAGCGCTCCTCTTTTATCCTGGTGATATATTCCATCTCATCAGTCCCACCAGATTGATTGATAGGATTGATTATATCAGGATTATTTTCTTTAAGATTATTATCTTTAGATTTGTCCGCCGTTTGGGCGTAACATGGTCCGCCATTTGGGCGTATCATGTTCTGCCGTTTCGGCGTTTCTTGTTCCGCCGTTTCGGCGTTCCTTGCTTCGCCGTTTGGGCGTTCCTTGTTCCGCCCTTTTGGCGTTTCTTGCTTCGCCCTTTCGGCGG
The DNA here is from genome assembly GCA_945931735.1 of uncultured Clostridia bacterium. GTDB lineage: Bacteria > Bacillota > Clostridia > Oscillospirales > Ruminococcaceae > CAG-115. Next base: position 2,516 of record CAMEPN010000223.1, on the reverse strand, counting down.
AACAATGGAGTAATGCGGTCTGAGAGGGTGTTTCTTCCTTTTCAGAAGTGCTGTTTTCCTCGTCCGCGGTGGAATTCCGCTTGTATTTTTCTGTCGCTGACGGCTTTACGGATTTCATTTTTTCCTCACCCTCCGCAAGAATTTCGGCTAGGTGAACTATATCGTCGATTATGTAGAAGCTGCGTTTTGCTGGCATTCCGCGCGGGGAGCACTTGATAAGTCCGCGCTTCTCCAGAACCGTAATGCAGCGTTTCTGCTGTTTGTCTGACAGGGAGGTGCTTTCCTCTAAATCTGCGATGGTGGAATAAAACCACCCGTCCGGGTCGAGTTTTCCTCTGTCGCTGTAATACTGCCATTTGGCTATGAGTGCGCTGTAAACCACGGTTTCCATAAGTCCGACCGCATGAGCCAGCGGACGGTTCAGGGATATCGTATTATCCGGGTTTAACAGCTGGTAGATTGCATTCATGTTATTCCTCCAGTTTGTTTTATTCCTCGTTTTATGTTTTATAAAGCATAGAAGGGCGGTGAGGAATAGGACCGCCCGTTCAGAAGGCCTTTCCGTCTATGCTGTTAAAGCCTTTCGGCTGTTAACCTATATAAAAAAGCGCACAGATTTTCTCTATGCGCTCTTGTTGTCAATATTAAAATTCTGCCTTTTCCACGAAAAGCAGTTGATAAATTTGGTTATATTGACGAAAGAGCAATGAGTTGTGAAAAGCACGTCATATCGTCAATTTATTGTTGGTTGTTTTTTGTCCTTTTTCTGTCCTTTATTTAAAGGACAGTGGGAGAGCTTTACATAAAACGGGTTCAGCAGTAATTCGCCGCGAACCGCATTGTTATGCGAAATTTCAGCCTACGCTGAATTGTTGGAATAATCTTGTTGAAAATTCGACTCCCATTATCCGCTCCATAATTCAAACGGCTATGCAGCATTAACCGCGCTGCATAGCCGTTTTTATTTAACAAACACGAAACCCGCCCCCGAGTACTCCCCGAGGGCGGTAAGCTTAAACCTCTTCGGTCGTGACTTCAAACCCCAATGCCTTAAGCTGCCCCTGTGCCTCGGCAAGCTTGTCTTTGGGCACGGTTTTTGTGCCTGTGACCGAATATCTGACGATAGGCTTGTTCAGCCCGTTGTCGCGGATATATTTTCCGAGCTGTTCGTAGGCAAAGTTTCCGTCCACCTCGCCGACAGCGCCCGCAGGCTTGAATGTCCCGAACTGCCACATTTTCTGACCGTACTGATTTTGCCTGCCGTCTTGCGTGTAATGCGCCAGCCACAGCGGGTATTTAAGCAGCTCCGTCTTGTCCGCATACGATTCAAGAAAGCTTGTATTGCAGTACATCATCGCGTAATATCCCGCCGCCCGTATCTCGTCAAGAAATGCCTTGCAGACCGCTGTATATTCAGCCCTAGACAGCTTCGGCGACAGCACCTTGCCGTCCTCATAGTCAAAAACGACGGGGAACTCGATGTTCAGCCCCTTTATCTGCTTCAAAGCCCAACGTGCTTCTTCCCGCGCAGCTTCCGACGTTCGGGCGTATGAGTATACATACACGCCAAGCGGTATCTTCCCGAAAAGCCCTTCATAATGCTCCTTAAACCTCGTGTCGAGCTTGCCGCGATAACCGAGCCGAAGGACGGCGTACTTTATTTTATATCCACTGTATTCCGATGCAAGCAGGGCGTCGTAATCGCTGATTTTGTTTGCGTAGGACAGGTCTATCCCAAAATTCTTGACCGCCATATTTTCACCTCCTATTAATAATATGCGGCGTCAGTTTTTCTTGTCATCATTCCCGCCCTCGCCTTCGTTCCTGAGCTGCTCCAGCACCTCGCGGAGCTTTTTCGGAACCGGTAAACCGAGCGCGACCGCGTTTTCGACTATCGACAAGCCTTCGTTGGCAATAAAAAACAGCATGACCGCGCTCATAAGCGCCGACCCCGAGCCGATGACATATGTATCAATGATATGCCCCATTGCCACGAGAACGAGTATCAGAAATTTCTTGACCAGTCCCTTAAATCCTATTTCCGAGGACAAATTTCTGTTGAGCACCGCGACTAGCACGCCCGTCACATAGTCGACCGCCATAAACGCGAGCATTGCCCAGAACAGCCCCGTGACCTCGCCGAAGAAAAATCCGACTGCTCCGCCGACCGCCGCCGCGATACAGTCGAGCACCTTATCCCATTTCATAGATGTATATTCCTCCTTTTCATTGTCGTGAAAATTTCAATGCGGTATTCCGCAGAATTATATTACATTTTCTCCGGGTGCATTTTACTGCATTTTTTTCGGGGTGCATTTTACTGCATTTTCGCAGGGCGTGCGTATGCAAATATCTGCATGAAAACGCTGTCGGATATGAAAAAATCAGCCGCTTGAAAAATCAAGGGGCTGATTTTGCATAATGAAAAAGGGCTGCCGCAGCGACAGCCCCGTATGATTTTTAAGGCAATACCGCACAAAACTAGTAGACTAGAAAGCGCAAAAGTGGTATAATAA
>CAMEPN010000222.1 GCA_945931735.1 uncultured Clostridia bacterium | reverse complement strand
ATCGTTATGACGACCCACGATACCTCCATGATGGAGTGCGCGGATATCGTTTACACGCTGGAGGACGGGGTCATAAGCGATGTCACCGAAAACGAAATAAAGGAGGATGCCGATGCCTAAACGGGTCATGCTGGCTCCGCCCGAAAACGTAATGGTGCAGGCGGATAACCTCGTAAAGATCTACAAATCCTCCGATGTCGAGGTCATGGCGCTGCAAGGGCTTGATCTTACGGTCGAGAGGGGAGAGTTGATGGGAATTGTCGGCGCGAGCGGAAGCGGCAAGTCAACGCTGCTGAATATGCTCGGCGGACTGGATAAGCCCTCGGCGGGGAGCCTTTTCATTGACGGCAAGGATATGCTGAAATTCAACGAAAAGGACCTTATAGAATACAAGCGGAAAACGGTCGGCTTCGTGTGGCAGAACAATGCGCGAAACCTTATCCCGTACCTCACCGCGCAGCAGAACGTGGAAATGCCGCTCCTCCTTTCGGGGTACAGCGGGCGCTCGCAGAGAGCGGTCGAGCTGCTGGACATGGTGGGGCTATCCCACAGAAAAAACAGCAGGCTTGACCAGATGTCGGGCGGCGAGCAGCAGCGAGTTGCGATAGCGATCGCCCTCTCGAACAACCCGAAGCTCCTGCTGGCGGACGAGCCGACAGGCTCCGTCGACACGGCAACGTCGAGCCTTATCCTTGACGTTTTCCGCGAACTTAACAGGGTCATGGGCGTTACGGTGATAATCGTGACGCATGATACAAAGCTTTCAAAGCAGATCGACAGAGTTGTTGCCATAAGGGACGGCAAGACCTCTACCGAGATGCTGAGAAGGACCTCCCCGATCCGCTCCTTTGGCGAGTTGACGGAGGAACAGGAGCAGGAAGAAGCGCACGAAGAGGTTTCCGTCCTCGACCGCGCGGGCAGGCTCCAGATACCAAAGGCATATCTTGAAGAACTCGGGCTTAAGGGCGGCGACAAGGTGCGCGTTGAGCTTGAGGAGGACAAGATAAGCATTTACCCCAGAAGATAGATCGGGAAATCACCGAACAGGGAGAAGTTCGGTTTATTCAGCTGCAAAACAGTTACTTAGGAAAGGTGGATTATACTGTGGCGAACAAGCAAATCACGGGCCTGAAAAGAATATCATCACTGGTGATGTCGGCAGTCGTAGCTGCGACGATGTTTCAGGTTCAGGGCGTCGGCAGCGTCGTTTCGGCAGAATCGACGGCCGGTACGTCCGCAAGCTCAGATACAGCCGGTGTAAACTTAGTATCCAGCACAACAAATTCGTACAAAAACTACATTGCAAAGTACGAAGGCGCTGACAAGCCCATGCAGGACGTTGTCATCGACGTGACAGACTATGAGGCGACGGACGGCGCTGTCACCGAGATAGTTAATTTCGAGGGCGAGACCGACTGCGTTTCGTGACTCGACAGCGAAGGCACCATTACATGGAAGTTCAACGTAAAGACGGCGGGTCTTTACAACATGGAAATGTTCTATTACCCCCTGTCGGGCAAGAACACTACCGTTGAAGTCGAGCTGAAGATCGACGGCGAAAACCCGTTCTCTGAAACAAAGCTCATTGAGCTTGACCGTTATTGGAAAAACGAAACGGCTATCGAGTACGACGCGCTGAAGAAAAATCAGAAGCGTCCCCCGCAGGTCGAGTATGACTGCTGGGTTACTTATCCCATAAAGGATAAGGACGGACTCATCAACACTCCTTACTTCTTCTACCTTTCCGAGGGCGAGCACGAGCTGTCCCTCACAGGAGTTAAGACGAACATCTATATGAAGAACATCAGGTTCTTCAATTCCGAGGCCCTGCCTACATACGAGAGCATCAAGCCTACTCAGGAGCAGCTTGAGAACACTCCCGCGCTCCCCAACAATCAGGCGATACTTATTGAGGCGGAAACTCCTAAGTACACAACAAGCTCCACGCTTTACCCCACATACGACAGAACGGACTACACCGTAAGCCCCTCTCACCCCGTAAACAAGCGCTATAACACTATCGGCGAGAGCACATGGGATCAGGCGACGCAGACCATCGTATGGGAGGTCGAGGTACCCGCGGCGGGTTACTACAACATCAACTTCAAGGCACGCCAGAGCACGATGCGCGGCTTCTTCTCCAACAGACGCGTATACATCAACGGCGTTGTTCCCTGCGAAGAGCTTGACGACGTTAAGATAAAGTACAGCCCCGACTGGCAGTCTGTACACCTCACCGACGCCAACGGCGAGGATCTGTATGTTTACCTTGAAGCAGGCACAAACACTATCGCCCTCGAGGCGATACCCGGTGACATCGGCGCGGTTATGCAGCGACTGGACGATGTTATCCTCAATCTGAACTACTATTACAGACGTATACTCATGATCACAGGCCCCAGCCCCGATGAGTATAACGACTATTTCCTCGATGAGCAGATCCCCGAGCTTATCGACGTATTCAAGAGCACGATCGACTCCCTCTACGCCGAAAAGGCAGGTATCGAGGAGCTGACCGGCGAAGGCTCCGAGGCGTCTACGCTTCAGACAATGGCTGTCATTCTCCAGATGGCTGTCAAGGATCCCGACGATATCCCTCAGATGATATCCTCCATCAAGGATCAGATCTCCGCAGTTTCCGCGTGGATGCGCGATTACCGCGATCAGCCGCTCGAGCTTGACTACATCGAGGTAAAGACTGTCCACGACAATTATAAGGACGCGTCCAACAACTTCTTCAGCCAGCTCGCGTTCGGTTTCCAGTCGTTCATCGGATCCTTCTTCGAGGACTACACCTCCATCTCCGAAACGACAACCAAGTCGCTCAACGTATGGGTATCCCTCGGCCGTGACCAGGCTACCGTTGTAAACGAGCTTGTTTCCTCCGAGTATAACCCCGACCACAGCACTCAGATCTCCGTTCGACTGGTACAGGGCGCCGTTCTTGAGGCAACGCTCGCCGGCAAGGGACCCGAGGTCGCGCTGTTTATCGGCGGCGACTTCCCGGTTGTCTGCGCGTCCAGAGGACTGCTCGTAAATATGAAGGAATTCCCCGATTACGACGAGGTAGTCCAGCGCTTCACACCCGACGTTACTACGCTTTATGAGTTCAACGGAGGCGTTTACGGCCTGCCGCTTACAGAGAACTTCCCGATGATGTTCTACCGCACGGACGTTCTCGAAGAGCTGGGTCTTGATCCTCCCGAGAGCTGGACAGAGCTTATCAATATCCTGCCCGACCTCCAGAGAAAGTACCTCGAGGTAGGTCTTATCCTCCCCTCGAACATCTCCTCTCAGGTATTCGACGCCGGCAACACGTTCGTGCTGATGATGCTTCAGACGGGTCAGGATCTCTACAACTTTGACACCGTAAGCGGTCAATACACCTCCACGACATTCGATACCGAGGCGGCTGTCGAGGCGTTCACAAACTGGACGAAGTTCTACACGGTTTACGACTTCGACCAGACCTACGACGCATTCACACGTTTCAGAACAGGTGAGATGCCTATTCTTATCCAGAACTACGCAACGTTTTACAGCCAGCTGAGCGTTGCCGCCCCCGAAATAAAGGGTCTGTGGGACTTCACTCATGTTCCCGGCACGATAAGAACAGATGAAAACGGCGAAACTGTTCTCGACTACACCTCCAACTCCGGTTCCTCCGGCGCGGTTATCTTCAATACCTGCTCGGATATCTCCGCGGCATGGGATTTCATCAAGTGGTTCACAACCACCGATGTACAGGTTGAATACGGCAAGACGATCGAAGCTATCATGGGCCCGATGGGACGCTATGACACCGCAAACGTTGAAGCTCTCGCTCAGCTCAACTGGTCCACTGCCGAATACGACAAGATAATCGATCAGATGAGCAATCTGCGCGAAGTTCCGATAATCCCTGCGTCCTATGCGGTTACCCGTAACGTATACAATGCGTTCAGAGCCGTTGTAAACAACCAGAAGAACGCGAGATATCAGCTCAGCTCTTACAACAGAGATATCAACGAGGAGATCATCAGAAAGCTGAAAGATCTTGGCTATTACAGCGAAGGATAAGGCTGTGCGGACAATGTCCGCATGGCTCAGA
>CAMEPN010000221.1 GCA_945931735.1 uncultured Clostridia bacterium | reverse complement strand
GCAGCCGCAGAGGTATTTTTCCCAGTTCTGCACATCGGACAGCCGCAGCATACCCGCCGTGAGCCGTCCGCAGGCGCTCTCGATATCGGACGGGTACCATTCCAGTGCGCGGGAGAAGCTCTCGAACGCCGCGCCGAAATCCCATTTCCCGAGCTGTTCCTGTCCCTTGGCGCATTCCTCGCGGCACTCGGAAAGACCGTAGGTGCTTTCGCCCGCGTCGTCCTCGTCGATAAGCTCGCTGAGGTCGGCTTCAAGGACAAATTCATCGGGCACGGCGGCGCGCAGTCCTGTCAGCAGATCCTTGCGCGCTTCGCTGTACGCGATGTGCGTTCCGCAGTAAAGGCAGAAGCCGTCCGCAAAATCGCTGTCCAGCATTATCATTCGCTCGCATTTCGGGCAAAGGCAGTATTCCAGCATAATATCTCCTTAATCGCTTATCTGCCAGTTTATCTCGGACATTCCGTGCTCGCGGAGGAATTGGTTTGTCTTTGAGAAATGGCGGCAGCCGAAAAATCCGTTGTACGCGGAAAGGGGGCTGGGGTGTGCGCATTGGAGGACGAGGTGCGCGGGGTTGGTTATCAGCCTTGCCTTAGAGCGCGCGTTTCCGCCCCAGAGGAGGAACACGACAGGCTGCTCGCGCTCGTTCAGCAGCTCGATCACCTTGTCGGTGAATATTTCCCAGCCATGCCCGCGGTGGCTGTTCGCCATTCCCTCGCGGACGGTGAGCACGGTGTTAAGCAGCAGAACGCCCGACCTTGCCCATTCGGTAAGCTCGCCGTTGTGCGGCGCAGGAATGCCGAGGTCGGTATTTATTTCCTTGAAAATATTTACGAGCGAGGGCGGCGGCGCAACGCCTTTTCTGACCGAAAAGCACAGCCCGTGCGCCTGCCCAGCGCCGTGATAGGGGTCCTGCCCGAGAATGACAGCCCTGACGTCGCTGTACGAGGTGTACCGCAGGGCGTTGAAGATATCGTTCATGGGCGGGTATATGCGGTGGGTGCTGTATTCGGAGATGAGGAACTTCCGAAGCTCCTTATAATAATCCTTTTCAAACTCGCCCGCAAGCAGCGCGTCCCATTCGTTCCCGATGTTGACCATTTTCTGTCCGCCTTTACTTCTTTTTCTTTTTGTCGCGGGAGGGATTTTTCGCGCGTTTCGGTTTCACCGAGAAGCCGAAGGTGCCTATTTTCTTCCCGAGCGCGAAATATGTACCGTGGGCGTAGGTCATAAGCCCCGCCTGCTCTATTTTGAGTCTGCCGCGGTCGTCGATGAGCGTCTTGTCGATGTTCACCGAGAGTATGTCAGCCATGAACATATCGTGAGATCCGAGCGGGACAATGTCCGTGACTCTGCATTCGAGGGATATCGGGCTTTGCGCTATCTGCGGCGCGGAGATGTTCTCGCATTCCATTGCGGTCAGCTTCATTTTCGCGAGCTTGTCCTCGGTCTTTCCGGATTTAATGCCGCAGTAGTCGACCTGCCTTACAAACGAGGACGGCATCATATTGATAACGAACTCGCCCGACTGCTTGATGATGTCGTAGGAATTGCGCGAGGGGCGCACCGAAATGTATGTCTTTGGCGGGTCGGAGCAGGTTATACCCGTCCAAGCTATTGTGAGCGCCGTGGGCTTTTCCATAGTACCGCAGGACACCAGCACTGCGGGCACGGGCGATAAGAGCGTGCCGCCCTTCCACTGAACTTTTTCCATGATAATTTCCTTTCGTCAAGTGATTTATTTTATTTTAGCACATTTCGCGGATTATTTCAATGGGTGGACATAAAAAAAGAAAAACAGGCTATAATGTCCGAATACGGATTTGACGCCGTATATCAGCAAAATAGTCTGTTTCTCATGGAGCCAAGAACTGCCGGATATCTTTTCTATTCGGATATCACTTATGCATAACGTTCGCAATAATGCACATAATGCCGCAGACAACTGTCACAACGCCCGACGTGCCGTGGCCGAGCATGGCAAAGTTGTACATATTGGAAACGAAATCGCCCTGCTTTTCCTTGCGCTTCATCTCAACTGTTCCGAGGACAAAGGCGGTAACAAGCAGCAGCGTGCATACGATACCCCAGATAACGCTGTGTGTTACATAATGAAACATTACCGCAACGATACCCAGACCTGCAAGAATAAGTGAACTTAATCCCATAACTATGTACCTCCTGAAAAATATTCTCTGTCATTTTCTGACAAATGACAGAAATGATATAATAAAAAACACGACGAATCAATTTGATCCGTCGTGTCTTGGTTGGGGCGGAAGGATTTGAACCCTCGGAATGGTGGAGTCAGAGTCCACTGCCTTACCGCTTGGCGACGCCCCAGTCATTCAACAAATAAGATTATACCACAATGAAACCTGGTTGTCAATAGTTTTTTAAAAATATTTTCATATTTTCCGGATAAATTTCCTTACAGGGATAGTATGGCGGAAATCGGGCGGGAAATTCACTTGTCGGGGCAGTTTTTCACAAAAACAGGCGCGGAATTTCTCCCGCGCCTGTTGCGATGTTTATGCGAAATTTTACGGTCACTTGATAACTCTTACGGAAATTACGTTTGCAACTTCCTTGAGCTTTGCGTCGATGCCGTCTGTGTTGCCCTTTACGTCAAGGCAGGTGTATGCATAGTCCTTCTTGGACTTGCTTACCATGTTTTCGATGTTGATGCCGGACGAGGATACGGGAGCGGTGATGTTGTTGATAACGCCCTCTACGTTCTTATGGATAACGCAGATCTTCGCGTTTCCGCTTATTGCCATCTCTACGTTCGGGAGGTTTACGGAGTTCTTGATATTGCCGTTTTCGATGTAATCAACGATCTCCTTTACTGCCATAACTGCGCAGTTGTCCTCGCTCTCGGGAGTGGAAGCGCCGAGGTGGGGCATTGCAACAACGCCGTCGACGCCGATAAGAGCGTCGGTCGCAAAGTCGGTCACATAGCAAGCCATGCCGCCGTTTGCGAGAGCGTTGATTATAGCCTTCTCGTCAACGAGGGAATCTCTCGAGAAGTTCAGCAGGCGAACCGTCTTCTTCATGGAAGCGATCGCTTCTTCGTTTATCATGCCCTTTGTGTCGGGGAGAGCGGGAACGTGCAGCGTGATGTAGTCGCACTTCTCAAAGATCTCCTTGTTGCTCTTTACATAGTGAACCTTGCCGGACAGCTTGAGCGCGTTCTCAACGGAGAGGTAGGGATCTGCGCCGTAAACGTCCATGCCAAGCTCTGCGGCAGCATTGGCAACCAGTATGCCTATCGCGCCGAGGCCGATAACGCCGAGCTTCTTGCCCATTATCTCGGGGCCGACGAACTGGCTCTTGCCTTTTTCAACGAGCTTTCCTACCTCGTCGCCCTTGCCCTTGAGGGTCTTTATCCAGTCCATCGCTGCGGGTATCTTTCTGGAGGAAAGCAGCAGACCTGCGATCACCAACTCCTTAACGGCGTTTGCGTTAGCGCCGGGGGTGTTGAAAACGACCACGCCCTTTTCGCTGCACTTGTCGATCGGGATATTGTTTACGCCTGCGCCGGCTCTTGCGATAGCCATGAGGTTCGCGGGCAGCTCCATTTCATGCATGGAAGCGGAGCGGACAAGTATCGCGTCGGGGTTAGCCATATCGTCGGAAAAGGCGTACTTGCTCTTGTCGAGCAGGTCGGTGCCGCACGCGGCGATCTTGTTTAATGTAAGAATATTATACATGATAAGATATCTCCTGTGTAAGTATTAGCTGCGTTATCAGCCGTTTTCTGCCTCGAACTTCTTCATGAACTCAACCAGCTTTTCAACGCCCTCGATAGGCATTGCGTTGTAGATGGAGGCTCTCATGCCGCCAACTGTTCTGTGACCCTTGAGGTTCTCGAAGCCCGCTGCCTTTGCTTCCTTGACGAACTTTGCGTCAAGCTCCTCGTTGCCGGTTACAAACGGAACGTTCATCAGAGAGCGATCCTTCGGCTCAACGGTGCCCTTGAAGAGCTTGCTGCTGTCGAGGAAATCGTACAGGATCTTCGCCTTCTTCTCGTTGCGCTCCTTCATTGCCTCAAGGCCGCCCATCTTCTTGAGCCACTTGAATACCTTGCCGCAGATG
>CAMEPN010000220.1 GCA_945931735.1 uncultured Clostridia bacterium | reverse complement strand
ACCTTGGAGAGATCCTGCAATGCGATTATCGAGGTCAGCGACGCGTCCTTGAGCACCATGATGAACTCGTTCGCGGTAGGCGGTATCAGACGGCGGTAAGTCTGCGGAATGACTATCTTGCGCATAGTCTGTCCGTAGGAAAGACCGAGCGCCTTTGCCGCCTCAAACTGTCCCTTTTCGATAGACTCGATCGCGGCACGGATATTCTCCGCGCAGTATGCTCCCGAATTAAGCGTGAACGCGATATACGCCGCGACAAATCTGTCCGAAATAGTCAGCGCGGGGAACAGCAGCGGAAGTCCGAACCAAAGAAAATACAGCTGCATTAGCAGCGGAGTTCCTCGGAAGAAGAACACATACGCCCTGCATATCCACGATATCGGCTTTATCTTCGACATCTTTCCGAGCGCGATGAACACCGACAGAATAAGACCCGAGGCGACCGACGTAACCGTCAGCGCAATGGTTATCCATGCGCCCTGCCCCAGCGAGGGCAGCCATGCGACAAAGTTCACGAAGAACGTCAGTATGGCGTTGTCGGAGGTGTCGATAGTCTGACCCGCGATACCGAGTATGGTCACCTGAACGACCTCGGCAGCGGACACCTGCTTCTGCGCCTTGAAGGAGGACATTATGCCTATTGTGTTGTAGGCATAGCTCTCCTTTCGGAATTCCATGTCATTGAACTCCTGCGAAAGCGACGCGCGGCACTCCTCCTCGGAAGGAGATGTCAGGCACAGCGGAATGGATATCACCACGATCGCCGCCAGAACTATCAGCAGCACCATGTATTTCAGAGGGAGCTTTTTCTTGGTCTTTTCCGTTTTAACGGTCGTATCACTCATTCTTCGGATTTCCTCTCATAAATTTATCTTCATATTAAATCAGGCAGACATCGCGCTGTCTGTCTGCCTGATAAAGAACTTAGAAATATGTGTTGAATATCTTGTCAAGCGTGCCGTCTGCCTTGACCTCGGCGAGCGCCTCGTTTACAGGATCCTTAAGCTCGCTGCCCTTCTTGAAGCAGATAGCGAACTGCTCCGGCTCCGCTTCGGTGTCGGAGGACTGGTTCCATGTCTGCTCGTACTTTCCGTCAGCAAGATACTTTGTCGCAACGGTGCTGTCGCAGATCACGGCGTCAAGTCTGCCGTTCGCAAGGTCGTCCCACGCGTTCATGATGGAGGGATATTCATAGGTATCTACCGAGATGCCGTTCTTCGCGATGTAGTCGGTGAGGTAGATGTCGGAGGTGGTTTCTTCCTGATAGCCTACTCTCAGACCTTCAAGCTCTGCGGGAGAAGCGGGCTTTACCGAGCCGCCGGCAAGTACGTTTATGGACTGGAAATTCTCGATGTACGGATCAGAGAAGTCGTAGTCGAGCAGTCTGTCGGGGGTTATAGTGACTGCGGAGAGCACCATGTCGTAATCTCCCTTGTCAAGACCCGCGAAAATGCCGTCCCAGCCGGTGTTTACCATCTCTACCTCGCAGCCGAGCTTTTCGCCGAGGGCATATGCCAGCTCAACATCGATACCGATAGGTGTAACGCCGTCGGTGTCATAATACTCGAAAGGAGGATAGGTTATCTCTGCCGCTACGAGGAGCTTGTCCTTTCCTACCTTGTTTTCTGTTTCGCCGCCGGAAGCCGCTTCGGAGCTGCCCGACGATGTGCTTGAGGAGCAGGCGGTCGCTGTCAGTACCATTGCAGCCGCTGCAAGAACCGATAATATCTTCTTCATTTGATTATCTCCTTTTTCCCTTTGTTTAGTCTGATTTAAAACAGAAAATCTGTCGGTTGCAAACCGACCCACAGTAAAAAGGATACCACAGATTTGCCGCGTTGTCAACAAAAAGTTGAACAAATCGGCGCTTACTGAGCAAATTTTATGAATTATCACATTTTTCGGTCCCAAGCGGGCGCTTTTTTTAAAAAGTTTACAACAAACTGCTGCCTGATTTTGATAAAAATGAAAGATTTCCCACCCCGCGTGTGCAAAATAGTCGTCCGCCGCAAAGCGGCATTTTATCGCGGCGGACGGCTCCGCACACTAAAGCGCCGACGGGCAGGTCAATCCCAAAGGCTGCGGTAGATATTCTTCACGTCCTCGACGGACACAGGCTTTACGGTATTCGCGGGGCTGCCGCTCGCAACGGCGTCCTCCGCCATTTTATCAATGACCTCAAAGAATTTTGAGCGGTCTATCCCGTAGCCCTCAAGCGTGGGTATCTCGCAGACGGCGCACAGCTCCTTAACCGCGCCGATAAGCTTTTCGGAAGCGGTCTTATCGTCGTCGGAGTTATCCGCCGCGCCTATCGCCCTGCCAAGCTCCGCGAAACGGGGGTAATTTCCGTCCAGCGCAAATCCGAGGCACTTTTCCAGCAGCATCGCGTTGGATATCCCGTGGGGTACATGGAAATTCGCGCCGATAGGGCGGCTCATTCCGTGGACAATCGTCACGGAGGCGTTGTTTATGGCAATTCCCGCTTCGAGCGCCGCCACGGACATTTCGCCACGCGCGGTAAGGTCGTTTCCGTCCTTGTATGCGGCGGGGAGGTATTTGAAGATACGCTTTACCGCGGACATTGCAACGGTGTCGGTCAGCGGCTGCGCCTTTTTCGAGGTGTAGCTCTCTATCGCATGAGTGAGCGCGTCAAGCCCTGTCGCCGCCGTTATTCCCTTGGGAGCGGAAACGGTGAATTTCGGGTCAATTATCGCAAGGTCGGGAATAAGCGGCGCGCCGTTGAGCAGCATTTTGATATCCGTCGCCGTGTCGGTGATAACGGTGAAACGGGTAGCCTCGGAGCCTGTTCCCGCCGTGGTCGGGATTGCCGCCATAAAGGGCAGCTCGCCCTCGATAAGCTTTCCCATGTAATCGGCTATCTTCCCGCCCTTTGCCGCGAGAACAGCCGCCGCTTTCATGGTGTCGAGCGCACTGCCGCCGCCTATCGCCGCAAAGCAGTCGCAGCCGTTTTCGCGGTAAGCGTCGAGCGCGGCGTTTACGGTGACGTCTGTCGGCTCGCCGTGGATATCGGTGAACTTCGCGTGAGCCACTCCCGCCTTGTCAAGCGCCGCTTCAAGCTCCGCGAAGCATTCCGACTCGGAAGTGACCGTGCCGGAAATTATCAGCGCCTTTTTACCCATTTTCTCAAAATATTTTGCCGCGCCCTCGAGGGCATTATCCCCCGTTACGATATAATGCGGCATAAGAAATTCTCTGCTCATCTTACATTATCCTCTCGTTTAAGAATAAAGGCGGAGCGCGGCACTGCCGACATCTCCGCCTGTTATCTTATCTCATTTCAAATGAATTGTCAAGCTCATTCCGCGTCAGCCTTGAGGACTGCGTTCAGCATTACGCTCGCACCCTCGGTGCAGTGCTCAACGCTGGAGAACTCAGGCTCGCAGTGGGACAGGCCGTCCTTGCTCTGGACGAATATCATCGTTGTCGGGAGCATATACGCCGCGAACTGCGCGTCGTGGCCTGCGCCGGAATGAATGTACTGGTGCTTTATGCCAAGTTCCTCGCAGGACTGCTTTACATAGCCGACCAGCTTCTTGTCCCAGTAAACGGTATCTCTGTTCCAAGCCTTGACTACCTCGCAGGTACAGCCCGCCCATGTCTTGTCGGCGCAGCTCTTTACGATAGCGAGGACTTTTTCGAGCACCTTAGGATCCTCGTGACGGGAGTCGAACGAGAAATCGAAGAAGTCGGGCACGCAGGTATGTACGCAGGGGTGGCAAACGACCTCGCCGGTGGTGTAAACAAGGTCTTTATAACCGAGCTTGTCGATCTCCTCATGCAGGTAGCACAGCGCCTCTGAAGCGGCAAGGAATGCGTCGCGGCGCTTCGGCATGGGGAATGTTCCCGCATGAGTGGTCTGTCCGTAAAATCTCAGGCGGTAGTTGAACATACCGAGAACGCAGTCAACTACGCCGATATCGTTTCCGTTGTCCTCGAGGATAGGACCCTGCTCGATATGCGTTTCAAAATAATACTCATAGAAAACGCCGTCCTTTACGCCGAAATCATAAACCATGAATACCTTGTAGGAGGTAATGCCCATGTCGCAGGCTTCGCCGATCGAATCGAGCAGCTCGCCGTGGATATCCTTAACGCC
>CAMEPN010000219.1 GCA_945931735.1 uncultured Clostridia bacterium | reverse complement strand
CGAGCGAGCGGGACACCTCGTAGTTAAAGTCGACATGACCGGGTGTGTCGATGAGGTTGAAGATATAGTCCTCGCCGTCGTCGGCATGGTATTTCAGCCTTACTGCGCGCGCCTTTATGGTTATGCCGCGCTCGCGTTCGATATCCATGTTGTCGAGAAGCTGCTCCTCCATATCGCGGAGAGCAACGGTCTGCGTCTGCTCGAGTATCCTGTCCGCGAGGGTGGATTTTCCGTGGTCAATATGCGCAATGATACAGAAATTTCTTATTTTATCCAAATATTCCAAGGACGTTTCCTCCTGTTTAATCTTCGTATTCCGCGTCGAGGTACCATTCTATTTTCTCAAGCTGCGCGAGAAAATCCTCTTCGCTCTCCCAGTCGGGTAGGTCAAATTCAAGGTAGCGGTCGTTTTTCAGAAGCTGCCGAATGACATACAGGTCGTTTTTGCGCGAGGTCGCGCTTTCTTTATATTCGCGCAGCGGGGCGAACACTCCATACTGTCCCTCGAGCTTATACAGCACGAACTCGTCGAACTGGAGAACATACAGGCCGTTCGTGTCGATAAGAGTCTTGATTTTAATCCCGTCTAGGTTGAGCGGAGTTTCGTTGAGGACGAAATACGCGAGCGGCTTCTCCTGAATATGCGTGTCGTTATGCTCCGAAGCAACGTTGTCGAATTTCTCATCGTCGAAGGTATAGTCGCTGCCGTAGATGTAGTAGTAGCTGCTCGGGTTTTGGTAGCACTGCACCACCGTAAATTCGCTGCCCGCATATTCCACCTCGGTCACGGTGTCCTTCGGCGCATAGAAAATGCCTATCACGAATTTTATAAGGAACATGAACAGCCCTGTTGACACCAAAACAATGAGCATCGGCAGGCATTTCAGAAAAAGTTCTTTTGCTTTTGACATTTATATCCTCTTTCATGGCGTTTTAAAATCATTATTCTCTATTATAGCATATTCTGCGCGGTTTGTTAAGGGGGGAGAGAAATTTTTTTTGAGGTTATTTTGTTGACACCGAAATTGGCGTGTGCTAAAATATAGAAAACGGGGGAGGTGAGCCGATGTTCGCGGGGAGGATACTGCTGACGGACGACGAGCGCGCGATGCGCACGCTTTTGTACGACATTCTTTCTGAATACGGGTACATGATCTATTCCACGACGGAGAGCGGCCTGCACAGGGAATTTTTTTCCGCCGAGGTCGCGGACGCGGCGGTGCTGTCGGTACACGCGGGGGAACACCATGCCGCGGAGGTGCTTTCGGAATGCTTTCCGCCCGAGATACCTGTAATAGTCCTTCTTCCCGAAGATCAGATGGATATGCGGCAGGTTTATCTTGACCTCGGCGCCGTCGATGTGCTCGCGAAGCCGCTGGACTGCAATATCCTCGCCGAAAAGCTGAGCAGGCTCATGCCCGAAAGAATGAAGCAGCTTCTTGTCCCCATGCCGCCGTATGCGGAATTTGACGGGATATCCGTAGACCTGCGCTCGGGCAGGGCGCGCACGGACGGTATGGAGCTGCGCCTGAAACCGCGGGAGCTTCAGCTTCTAAGGCTGTTTCTTGTTCATCACGGGGTAGTTATGCGCAGGTACGAGCTGGCTGCCGCCGCGTGGGGGGAGTGCATGACCGACGAGCATATCGTGGACGTGCATATTTATGCGCTCAAGCGTGCGCTCGGCGAGCCGTACAGCCGCCGCATAGTCTGCGTGCGCGGCGAGGGATACATGATGACGGGTAAAATTGACTAAAAATCGTTTGTGACTAATTGTGCATTTTTGCCTTTGAAAAATATTTGCTTTTGGTGTATAATTAATATAGTATCGCCGAAGCATGGGAACGGAGGAGAAAATGCAGCTTACCGAGGGAAAAATAGTCGTTTACCGCTCTGCGGAGCTTTGCCGGATAAAAAGCGTCGGACCGTATGCGCCTGACGGAATAAACGCGCGAGAATACTGCATTTTGACGCCGCTCGGGTCGGAGCGCTCGACATACTATGTTCCGATGGACTGCGCCGAACAGAAGCTGCGCGACCCGCTGACAAAGGAAGAGGTGCTTGCGCTTATCGACAGCATGGACGGCGCGGGCGCGGAATGGTGCTCGGACGACAACCGCAGAAAGGCGCGGCAGAACGAGATACTCTCCTCGGGCAGCTATGAGAGCGTTATCGGCATGGCGGGCGCGATATACGGTGAGCGCGAGCGCCGCCGCCAGTCGGGCAAGAAGCTCACTGCGTCGGACGAGCGCGCAATGAAAGCCGCCGAACAGATGATATACAGCGAGTTCGGGTATGTCCTCGGGATAGAGCCGGAGAGCGTCCCCGATTTCATTGCGCAGCGGCTTTCCAAAAAAGAATGAATATAAGGACATCCCGAGAAGACCGATATCTTCTCGGGACAGACCGTCGAAAAAGTCCCTTTAGGGACTTTTTCGACGAACATCCGCACTGCGCGCACTCACTGACGGCAAAGCCGTCAGTTCGCACACTTGTGCGGATAGAAGTGTTTTTTGCCCCGGGAGACCCGTGGCAAAAAACTGATTTAAAATGCCCGCTTCGCGGGCAAAAAACACTTTTTCGACAAGCTGTCCCGAGAAGACCGATATATTCTCGGGATCATTTATCTTACAGATAAGCGGGGAGTTAAAGCTCATCAATAAAATTCCGTATGATTTCGCCGCATTCCACCGGTTTCTGCTCATAGATCATATGGTCGCCGGCAACGCAGACCACCTCGCAGTTACCCATTTTCTCGGCATACGGATATATCGTTTCGTTTCTCGCTTTTTCGTAGTTTTCGAGAACTGTTTTCAGCGTATCATCGCTTATTTCCAAAGGACGAAGCTCAAAATCGAGATCGTTTATTTCGATTTGCCGATTTATCCATTTATTGACCTCGATCACATCTTCTTTTGTTTGGATCCCCCAGCTTGCACAGATATACAGCTTAGGAATATCGTTGGTGATTATCCCGTTGAAAGCGTCCTGCGCATTTTTCGCGAGCAGTCCAGTTTCGGAAACAGGCGCAATAGAATCCAATGTCATAAGGGAAAGCGCGTCGCCGAGATACTGCTCTTCCTCGGAATAATTATCGGGATAGTGATATGAATAATCGCGCAGAAAATACCTGCTGAAGCCTATTTTGGCAAAGAATGCGTTTATTCTGTCGCCTATGCTTATTTCGGAGGTCGGCTCGTCGGCAAAAGCATTTTCGGAAAGCTGCGAGCCGTCGATAAATACGACCGCCTCAATTTCCTCGGGGTAATTGCTTGCCCAGTAATTCGCATAGGCGCCGCCGATAGAATGAGGCATAAGTATATACGGAGCGTCAATTCCTGCGTTTGCGAGAGCCTTCCGGTAGTCCTCGACTATGTATTCAAGCGTCATTTCGTTATCGGTATCGTCGCTGAAGCCATAGCCGGCACGGTCGACAAACACAACAAGATTATCCTCTTCAAGGCAAGCCGTCATCTGTCTTGCTGTAACCGAATAATCCCCCATTCCAAGTCCTGCAAGCCCAACGATCGTATGCTTTCCGTTTGGGTTGCCGAATTGCGCAACATTAAGGGAATGATCGCCTACCGAAACAGGGTTGTAATAACCATTTTCTGATAGCAAAGCGATTTCCTCATTGCTCTTTACGCTGTGAACAATAAAAGTCACCGCAATAAACAAAATCAGTACCGCAAGCAGTATCAGCAGCACTCTTCCAATGACCTTGCCGATTGTTTTTTTCATATAAGCTCCTTAATCCAATGTTAAATCAGAGATCCTGACAAGTTAATTATAACACCAAACTAAAAGAAAGTCAATGCATAAAAGGGCAAAGCGCTTTTTCAAATGATCCTGCGCAAATGAAATAACATTGACCGTTCAGCACTCCCGCCAATACGTCGAGCAGTCGCTTAGTTTGCCTATCAGCTTGTGGTCGACCATTTCTCTGCGGATAAACACATGATCCGAAAAGGAAATATTCTGTTTTATTATTTCATTAACTTCCCAATAATTATGCGGTGTTGCCATAATATCATTTTACAATATGAATTGGAACCCACGCTCCGTAGGATAGACGCATAGCCGCAATTTACTGCTCTAAAGTTTCCTCGAAAATCTGTTTCAAAGCTT
>CAMEPN010000218.1 GCA_945931735.1 uncultured Clostridia bacterium | reverse complement strand
GGCCGCGCTGAGAGCAATGGTCAGAAGCTTTTTCATTTTCTACAGATAATTCTTATTTTTGTAAGCTAATTCAATCACGCGAAGTTAATGAAATATTTCCGTTTACTCTCTATCGCCTGCGCGTTGCTTCTTCCTTTCTGTGCCTTTGCCCAGCAGGGGCCGGAGGATGAGGAGAAGAAACTGTACGAGATGATACAGACCGCGCTTTATATGGGATTTTCGGAGATATATATTTACGGCTTCGACGGGCTGTTCGTGCATGAATACGACGAAAACGGCATAGGCAGGCTCCCCGCGGAGGGCGTTGTTCCCGATTTCCCCGCAAAGTCGAAGGAGCTTCTCGGGAAGATAAAGACCTACGCCGAAAATCACAATGTCCGCATAGTAAATATGTGCGAAACGGCGGGGCTTTCCATGTTCGAGCACGCTGCGTTCGCGGATATTGACTTCACGACTTCCTCTATTTTCGGCAGGATTTAAGCCGGATTTAATGCCGGCGGCGTACACTGCGCGGTCGGAAAAAAACGTGCGGTTGACTCGATAAACATTCGGTAGGAGAAAAATATGAGCCGAGCAGATGAAATTTTTATACAGAATTGTATCGACATACTCGAAAACGGAACATCCGACGAGGAATTTGACGTCCGCCCGCACTGGGAGGACGGAACGCCTGCGCACACGATAAAGCGCTTCGCGGTGGTGAACCGCTATAACCTCGCGGAGGAATTTCCGATCATGACGCTGCGCAGGATATATTACCGCAGCGCCATTGACGAGATATTGTGGATATATCAGAAGAAATCCAACCGCATTGCGGACCTGTCCAGCCATATCTGGGATTCATGGGCGGACGAAAACGGCACCATCGGCAAGGCATACGGCTATCAGCTCGGCGTAAAGCATATTTATCCCGAGGGAGAGTTCGACCAAGTGGATAAGGTGCTGTATGACCTCAAGCACAACCCCGCCTCCCGCCGCATAATGACCAACACCTATAACCACGCAGACCTGCACGAGATGATGCTCGCGCCCTGCGCATATTCCATGACATTCAACGTCGTAAAGGGAAAGCTCAACGCTATCCTTAACCAGCGCTCGCAGGATATGCTTACCGCGAACAACTGGAACGTGTGCCAGTATGCCGCGCTGCTCATCATGTTCGCGAAAGCGAGCGGGCTTGAGCCGGGCGAGCTTGTCCATGTCATCGCGGACGCGCATATTTACGACCGCCATGTCGACGCGGTAAAGCGGCTTATCGACAAAAAGCCCTATCCCGCGCCCGAAATGCAGGTCGAGGATATCACGGACTTCTATAAATTTACCAAGAACAGCTTCACGGCGGTGGACTACAAATATCACGAATTCACCGACAAGATCCCTGTCGCGATATGAGGTAAGATATGGAGCTTTGGGACGTTTACGACATTGACCGCCAAAAAACGGGCAAGACCGCCGTGCGCGGCGAGGGTCTGCCGGAGGGCGGATTTCATCTTGTGGTGCATATCTGCGTTATCGGTTCGGACGGGAGAATGCTCATACAGCAGCGCCAGCCGTTTAAAAAGGGCTTTTCAAACTTATGGGACGTTACGGCGGGCGGCTCTGCGGTCGCGGGAGAGAACAGCAGGCAGGCGGCAATGCGCGAGCTTTCCGAGGAAGTTGGGCTTAAACTCGACTTTGAGGGGCTGCGCCCGCATTTTTCGGTAAGCTATGACATGGGCTTCGACGACTGGTATGTTATGCACGCCGACCCCGATATTTCGGAATTAAAGCTGCAATATGAGGAGGTTCAGGCGGTAAAATGGGCTAGCTGTGAGGAGATCATGGCGCTTATCGACGAGGGAAAGTTCGTGCCTTATTTCAAGGGTTATATTTCTACTATTTTCGCAACGGCACATCAAAACGGTACTATACGGGAATAAACAATAAGAGGTAACAATGTCAGAAGAAAGAAAGCTCGCGGTGCTTATCGACAGCGATAATGTATCCGCGAAATATGCACAGTTCATAATGCAGGAGGTAGTTAAATACGGCACCCCCACCTACAAGCGCGTTTACGGCGACTGGGAAAAGGGCGGAAACGGCTGGCACTTCCCTGCTATAAACAATTCGATAATGCCCGTTCAGCAGACGAGCTACATCGCGGGAAAGAACGCGACAGATTTTTCCATGATAATCGACGCGATGGACATTCTCTATACGGGGAATGTCGACGGCTTTGTGCTTGTAACGAGCGACAGCGACTTCACGCGGCTTGCTATCCGATTAAGAGAAGCGGGCAAGCTTGTCGTGGGGATAGGCGAGCTTAAGACGCCGCGCGCGTTTACGATAAGCTGCCACCATTTCTGCTATCTAAATCAGGTGTGCGAGCCGGAAGGAATGGCGGACGAAAAGACTATCCGAAAGGCGCTGCTGGATTACGTCACGGAGAACAAGGACGAGCGGCTCGACCTCGCGAAGATATCTGCGGTACTGACCTCGCGCTTCGGGAATATCGACTTCACGGAGCTTGGGTACAAGAGATTCAGCAGCTTTGTGGACAGCTTCCCCGAGCTAAAGCGCAGCAACACCTTTGTTTCGCTCAAAAAGCCGCGCACCGAAGCTCCCGCTGCGCCTGCGCGCAGCAGCGAGCCGACCGAGGAGGAGCTTACCGCAGCGATAACGGAGTATCTCAACACCCACGGCGCGCAGCGCGACAACATGATGAAGATAGAGAGCGCGCTCAACAGCACGTTCGGGAAGGTGGATTATTCCCGATTCGGGTCTAAGCGCTTCGCGAAATTCATCGACCGACTTGACGGATTTACCCGCGACGGCACAAGCGTTTCGTTCGCGGCGCCCCCGCGTGAGGAGAAGCCCGCTGTTCTCGCGGCGGAGGAAACGCCTGCCGAGGAGCAGCTCAGCGCCCTGACCGCCGAGCAGTTCAGCACGGAGGTCATCGCCTACGCAAAGGACAATATGCCGCGCGGCGGAAATGCGGGGCAGCTCAACAACCACCTTATCGAGAGATACGGAAAGGGCTATCTGCGCAGCCTCGGCATGAACGATTTCAGACACGCGGTCGAGAATGTCAGCGGCGTGCGCGTCGAGTCGAACAGGGTCTATCTTGCGCTGCCCGAGCGGGAAACTGCCGAAACAGCCGTGGAAACTGCCCATGAAACGGCGGATATCGCGGCGGTATGCGGCGCGGTGCTTGGGTACGCATATGCGAATATGCCCGACGGCGGGAACATCGGACAGCTCAACAACGAGCTTATCTCCCGCTTCGGAAAGGGCTACTGCGCGGAGCTTGGCTTCGAGGATTTCAAGACTATGCTGGCGTCGGTCGACGGCGTAAAGGTTCGCAAAAACTTCATCTACCTCACCGACTCG
This sequence comes from uncultured Clostridia bacterium, assembly GCA_945931735.1. Taxonomy (GTDB): domain Bacteria; phylum Bacillota; class Clostridia; order Oscillospirales; family Ruminococcaceae; genus CAG-115. The sequence goes on along the minus strand of CAMEPN010000218.1, from coordinate 763 downwards.
AAATACGCCGAAATGGTGGACGAACAGTCGCTGTCTGCTGAGAGCGGCGCACAAACCGAAACGCCTGTTCCCGAGGAAACGGCAGAACAGCCCGTTTCCGTTGAACAGCCTTCGCAGGACGAACCTGCCGAAGCTCCCGTTGAAGCGGCTGCTCCCGAGGAAACGTCGGAGCCTGCTCCCGTAAAGAAAAACAGATCCCGCAGAAACAGATCTGCGAAAAATAAACCCGCCGAAGCTGCGGAAGTGACCACGGAAACAGAAGAAGCCCCTGTCGAATCGGCGGCAGCCCCGGAAACGGAGAATGCCCCCGAAACGGCGGAAACTCCCGAAAAAACGGAAGAGGAGCAGCCCACGACCGAAAAGCCCGAGATAAACGCGGTAAAGCGCGATATACTGTTCCACGCGGCGGAGGGCGGGATATCCCTCGCGAAGCTGGGCAACCTGCTTTCGGTGAAATACGGCAGGACTTACCTCAAGGAGCTTGGCTTCAGCAGCATAAAGAAGCTTGTTACCGCTATGGCGGGAGTGAGCGTGAACGGCAGCAGGCTGGTTATCGACGAGGAATTTGCGCGCCGCACGGAGGAGATAGAGCAGTTTGTCAACGAGTTTGCGCGGGGCGAGGGAAGCCACAGCGTAAGGGCGCTGAGCAGCAGCCTCAGAAAGAAATTCGAGGGCTTTGATTTCACAGATTACGGTTTCGCGAGATTTACGGACTTTATCAACGCGATAGCCGGAGTAAAAGCGGAAAGATACTATGTAAAGC
>CAMEPN010000217.1 GCA_945931735.1 uncultured Clostridia bacterium | reverse complement strand
GTAAAGGTTCTTTCCTATCTCGTTAAGACCGCCGAGCGCGATGAACTTAACGGGCGCGGAGCGCACCTCGCGCGGCTTCTTCTGTACAAGTCTGCCCTCGCGCGGCTCCTTCTGCGAGAGAACGGGCTTTTCTTCCTTTATCGGGCGGCGCTGCGGCGCGTTCCTGCGGTATTTTTTCACGGGAACATTTGCCTTTTCCGTCACGCCGTTCGTGTTATTTTTCTTTGCGGGAGCAGGCGTACGCTGCTCGGAATTGTTTTTCTGCTGCTCCCTGCCATTCTTGGGAGCGATATTCTCTGTTTCTGTCAAAAGCTTGCTGTTGGTCAATAATCCCATTAAACGATGTCCTTTCTCTTTGCCGTTAAGCCCGCACAGCTCCGCCTTTTCGGGCGAACGCGCGGCGCTTCTCAAAAAACGAAAAATGCGGCTGTCCCTTTTAAAGACACGCCAAAAATATTGCGGCAATACGACCGAATTTTCTGTTGTCAAAACGGCATAGCAAACCCTACAAGCAGCGCAGCCGCAAAAAGGGCATGATATGCTCCTTCCATGACAAGGAAGAATATGTAAACGCGGAAATGCAGAAAAGCCTTAATGGAAGCTTTTCCGAGAGGTGAGTGCCATAAAATGGCAGTGGGTAAGACGTATCCGCGGACAGCTCCGACGCTCAGCAAATGAGACCGTGTCATTGCGGCGGGCTGTTAATACAAGTCGGCAGCTCCACGAGCGTGCCTTTCCGGTATATGTCACAAAATTATATCCATAAATTACCTGCCGAAACGGGGCAGACTGTTTTTTCCGCAAAAACCAAAAGCGGACGAACACATATACATTAATTATACCTTTTTGTTCGTAAGTTGTCAAGGGGTTTATTTACTGCTTCGCATAACTCCGCGAAAAAAAGCTGCCGCAGACCTCAAAAATCCTTTTCGGGAACAATCATGCCGCTTGTTATTTCCTATGATATTCGGAGCGAAAAGGTCAATATTAAATTTTGCGGCGGATCGAAAAAATCGCCGAAAATCAAAACGAAAGGCGGAACAGACTGTGTCGCGCGAAACAGCTTTCCGATATTGATTAAATGATACGAACATCAAAATTTATTTTTCGGGCAGCCTGCGCCGCGGTATCGGTGCTGACCGCCGTTGTCGGGTATTATTATGCCGCGCTTCCCGTCAATTTAAACACGGACGGCGATACGGTTTTCTGCTCGGGCGGTTTTTCCGCGGCTGTGCTGCGGCCGACCGATGGCGGCTGCGCGTATTATCTGGGAGCAGTTCCTATTAAAGAAGCGGAGATAACTCAAACGGAACGCCCGCAGCTTATTCCCTGCGGAACGCCGTTCGGGATAAAAGTCCGCTCCGACGGGGTCATGGTGGTGAGCGTAAACAACAGCTCTCCCGCCGCCGAAAGCGGGATAAAGCAGGGCGACGTCATCACCTCCGTAAACGGCGTCGACGTCACCACAAACGACGAGATAAGCGAGGCGGTGCAGCTTTCCGACGGCAGCGCCGAGGTGATACTGACTCGCGGGGAAAGCGAGCTGTGCCTTTCTGTCCCCACGGAAACGAGCGGGGACGGAACGCTTAAAATAGGCGCGTGGGTGCGCGACAGCGCGGCGGGCATCGGCACCATGACATGGTACGACCCGAGCACGGGATATTTCGGCGGGCTTGGGCACGCGGTGAGCGACGTTACCACGGGTCAGTGCGTGCCGCTTGCGGGCGGGGAGATAACCGACGCAATAATAAGCGGCGTTGTCCGCGGGAAAAAGGGCGAAGCGGGCGAGCTGTGCGGCAGCTTTGTTTCGGGCGGAAAAACGGGGACGCTGACCGCGAACACCGAGGTGGGCGTTTTCGGAACGCTTGAAAGCCCCGTCAGCGGCGAAGCTATACCCATGGCGTTCCGGCAGGAGGTCGAATGCGGTAAAGCGACCATACTCGCGACGACAGACGAAAACGAACCGCGCGAATACGAAATCGAGATCGAGAGGATAAATCTCCTTGATATGACAGGCTCCAAAAGCATGGTAATTAAAATAACCGACCCCGAGCTTATCGAAGAAACGGGCGGGATCGTGCGCGGAATGAGCGGCAGCCCTATCATTCAGAACGGGCGGCTGATCGGCGCGGTAACTCATGTGCTGATAAACGACCCGACGCGCGGCTATGCGGTTTTTGCCGAAAGCATGATGGAAGAGCTGTCACAGCAGTGACATGATACGCACGGCGAAGCTGCCGTTTTCCGCGCTGACCTCTGCGCGGCAGTTGTCGGGAAGCTCTCCCGAAACTATTTTCCTTGAGAGCATATCCTCTATTTCTGTGGTAATTTTCCTGCGGAGCGGACGCGCGCCCATTTCCTCCGAAGCCGCGCCCTCGCAAAGCAGCTTCTCCGTTCCCTCCGCAAAGGAAAGCTCTATTCCCCTCGCGGCGGCGCGCTCTGCGACCTGCCCCAGCATTTTGCGGCAGATATGCTCCATGTTTTCCTCGGAAAGTTTTTCAAATATGACGATGTTGTCTATCCTGTTGATAAGCTCGGGGCGGAACTGCTTTTTCAGCGCGCGCATGATATCCGCGCTGCCGCCCGTTCCGCCGCCGAACCCGACTGCGCGCTTCTGAAGCTCCTCCGCGCCGATGTTCCCCGTCATAATGACCACCGCGTTTCTGAAATCGGCAGTCTTTCCGTCGGACGCGGTGAGTTTTCCGTCCTCAAGTATCTGCAAAAGCAGATTGAGCACGTCGGGGTGCGCTTTTTCTACCTCGTCGAACAGCACGACCGACCACGGCGCGCTGCGGACGCGCTTTATGAGCTGCCCCTCCTCCTCGTAGCCTACATATCCGGGCGGCGAGCCGATAAGCTTTGACACAGAGTGCTTCTCCATATATTCGGACATATCAAAGCGAATAAGCCGCTTTGCGTCGCCGTAAACGCCCTCTGCGAGCGCGCGGGACAGCTCGGTCTTTCCTACGCCCGTCTGACCTAGGAAAAGAAACGACCCTACCGGTCTTTCGGGGTCACGCAGCCCTGCTCTGCCGCGCCTTACCGCGTCCGCGACAAGTGTGACCGCCTTGTCCTGACCTATAACGCGGGCGCGCAGAGTGTCCTCCAGCGCCGCAAGTCTTGTTCCCTCGTCCTCGGTCAGCCGCGCCGCGGGTATCCCCGTCACAGCGGACACCGCTTCCGCAACGTCCTCCTCGTCGACAATGGTACGGGAGGCAGTGTTTCCCTTTCCCGCCTGCGCGAGCCTTGCCGCCTCAGCGTAATCCTTTTCGCAAAGTGCGGCGGCAATTCCGCTTTCCTGCCTGCCGCAGCTTCCCGGGTGACCCGTGCGGGCGCGCGCCGCCGCTTCGTCGATGAGGTCGATCGCCTTGTCGGGAAGATTTCGGTCGGTCATATACCGCTCTGACAGCTTGACAGCCGCGGACAGCGCCCTGTCGGTTATGACGGCGTGGTGATGCTCCTCAAGCCTGCGGCGAAGTCCCGACAGAATGCGCAGCGTTCCCTCCTCGTCGGGCTGTTCGACATTTATCGGCTGGAAACGCCGCTCGAGAGCGCTGTCCTTTTCGATAAAACGGCGGTATTCCTCCGTTGTCGTCGCTCCGATAAGGCAGATATTCCCGCGGGCAAGCGGGGGCTTTAATATGCTCGCCGCGTCGATAGCGCCCTCTGCCGCGCCCGTACCGACTATCATATGCAGCTCGTCAACGAACAATATTATCTCGCTGTGGGAGCAGGTTTCGTCCAGCACGCCTTTAAGCCTTTCCTCGAAATCTCCGCGGTATTTTGCCCCGGCGAGCATTGCGGAAAGGTCGAGCGCGAATATCCGCTTATCCGCAAGCTCGGGCGGAACGTTTCCCGCCGCAACGCGCTGCGCGAAGCCCTCCACGACGGCGGTCTTTCCTACTCCCGCCTCTCCGATAAGGCAGGGGTTGTTCTTGCTCCTGCGCAGTAATATCTGCACCATGCGCTCTATCTCGGTGTCGCGCCCGATAACCGGGTCGAGCTGTCCCGAGCGGGCAACAGCGGTAAGCTCCCTGCCGTATTTCATGAGCATGGGCAGCTCCTGCTGGGTACGGCGGCGCTTGTCGTCGGGCTGCTTGTTTTCTGTCGGGTCGAAGCTCGGCTCGACATA
>CAMEPN010000216.1 GCA_945931735.1 uncultured Clostridia bacterium | reverse complement strand
TTGTCGTCCTTGAAGCGGGTGTAATATTCGAGGTCGGACACGGTCAGCGTCTGCGCCTCCGTTTCCTCGGACTCCGCCGTTTCCTCGTCGGAAACCGCGCCGCTCCCGCAGCCGCTCAGCAGCATCGCCGACAGCGTCAGCGCGGCAAAGATCTTTCTTTTCATGCGTTCTCTCCTTTACCGCCCCCGCGCTTCGCCGCACGGCTTTCTATAAAGTTCTTTATGACAAGGATAAGCACTACCACCACGAAAATTATCGTAGACAGCGCGTTTATCTCGGGCGATATCTTTCTTCTTGTCATGGAATAAATGGTTATCGGAAGCGTCTGCGAGGTCGACCCGCTGGTGAAATAGCTTATTACAAAATCGTCCAGCGAATAGGTGAACGCCATAAGGAAGCCGCTCACCACGCCCGGCATTATCTCGGGAAGAATTACCTTTATAAACGCCTTGAACGGACCGCAGCCGAGATCCTGCGCCGCCTCATAAAGGTGCGGGTTCATCTGCCCGAACTTCGGCATTACGTTGAGAATGACATACGGCACGTCGAACGTGATGTGCGCGATGACAAGCGTCACGAAGCCGAACTCAAGGTTCATTCTCGCCGCAAAGAACACGAAAAGCAGCATCAGTGAAACGCCCGTCACTATCTCGGGGTTTATTACCGGCATATTCGTGATGTTCATTATAACCGCCTTCGGCACCTTTCGCATACGGTAGATACCGATAGCGGCAAGCGTGCCGAGTATGGTTGAAACAATGCTCGCGATAACGGCGATTATTATAGTGTTCACGAGGGAGGAAATTATTATCTCGTTGCGGAACAGCTTTTCATACCACTCGAACGTAAATCCGCTGAAAACCGAGCGGCTCTTGCTCTCGTTAAACGAAAAGACGATAAGCACGAAGATGGGGACGTACAGGAACATGAGCACAAGACCCATGTATATTTTTCCGAGTTTTTTCATCTCCGCACCTCCTTACATCAGCACCTGATCGTCGGGGCTGAACTGGTTCATGATCGTCATTATCACAAGGATTATGACCATAAGCACAAGCGAGATAGCCGCGCCGAGGTGCGGGTTGTAGGAGTTGCCGAGGAACTGCATCTCGATAAGGTCGCCGATAAGCAGGTTCGAGCCGCCGCCGAGCATTCTTGAAATAATAAACGTCGATATCGCGGGGACAAACACCATCGTAACTCCCGAGGTTATCCCGGGCAGGCTCAGGGGCAGTATCACCCTGAACAGAACGCCGACCGAGCCGCACCCGAGGTCGGACGCCGCCTCGATAAGGCTCTTGTCGATCTTCACCATAACGGAATAAAGCGGCAGTATCATGAACGGAAGGTAATTATAAACCATTCCGAGCACGACCGCTCCCTGCGTGTTGATAAGCTTGAACGGACCCAGCCCGACAAGTCCGAAAAGGAAATTTATTATGCCGTTGTTCCCGAGCAGCGTCATCCACGCGTATGTTCTCAGCAGGAAATTCATCCACATCGGGAGCATTACTATCATCAGCATTGTGCCCTGCCTGTGCTTTTCCATGCGGGAGAGCATAAAGCTTATCGGGTACGCCATGACAAGGCAGATTGCCGTCGCGATCAGCGCCAGCCAGATCGACCTCACGAAAATATTCGCATACTGACCTACGTCGGAAATGTTGTCGAGGGTGAACTCGCCGCCGTCCGTCGTGAACGCGAACACCGCGACCATTATCAGCGGAACAAGAATGAACACGACCATCCACACAAGGTACGGCGCGGCGAAAAGCTTCATTTTCATCAGCCGTCCACCTCCGTCTTTTTCATGATGTGAATGTCGTCGGGGTCAAAGTGCATTCCTATCATCGTGCCGACGGGCGCGTGCTTCGTGGAATGTATCATCCACTTGTGGTCTACGCCGTCAACTATCATTTCATAATGCACGCCCTTAAACACCACGGACTCGACAATGCCCGTGAGCTTCGCGCTCTCTGCGGGGATTATCTTGATGTCCTCGGGGCGGATAACGACATCTACCGTTTCGTTGGGCGCAAAACCCTTGTCGACGCACTCGAACTGCTTCCCCACAAATTCCACAAGGCAGTCGCGCGGCATACTTCCGTTGACGATATTGCTCTCGCCGATAAAATCCGCGACGAACGCGTTCACAGGCTCGTTATAAATGTCGATCGGGGAGCCTATCTGCTGAATGCTTCCGTTGTTCATTACAACAACGGTGTCGCTCATGGTGAGCGCGTCCTCCTGATCGTGCGTTACATATACGAACGTCAGCTCCAGCGCCTGCTGTATCTTGCGCAGCTCTACCTGCATCTCCTTGCGCAGCTTAAGGTCGAGAGCGCCGAGCGGCTCGTCAAGGAGCAGCACCTTCGGACGGTTGACAAGCGCCCTCGCAATGGCGACGCGCTGCTGCTGTCCGCCCGAAAGACGGTTCACCGAGCGCTTCTCAAAGCCCTTGAGGTTGACAAGCTCCAACATCTCCCCTACGCGCCTTACGACCTCCTTTTCAGAGGTTTTTTTCACGCGCAGACCGAACGCGATGTTTTCGTAAACATTAAGGTGCGGGAACAGCGCGTACCTCTGAAACACGGTGTTTACGTTGCGCTTGTGCGGCGGGACGCCGTTTATGCGCTTCCCATCGAAGAACACGTCGCCGCTCGTCGGCTCGAGGAAGCCCGCGATTATGCGGAGCGTTGTCGTTTTACCGCAGCCGGAGGGGCCTAAAAGCGTGACAAATTCCTTATCCTTTATGTCAAGGTTTATTCCGTGGAGTATCTGTTCTCCGTCCTCGAAATTAACAACAAGGTCTTTTAAGCTAACAATATTGTCCATCTTTTTCCTTTTTATCCTTTCAAAAAGCGTATTGCACCATAATATAATATACCCTAATTCGACACATATGTCAATAGGAAAACTATCATACGACAAATTTTCTATTGCCAAAATCGCATGAATGTGATAAAATGGATAAGGCATGGCAAAATGACAATAAAGCGAGGTAAACAAATGAAATTAGTAATAGCGGAAAAGCCCTCGGTGGGCAATTCTATCGCAAAGGTCATCGGCGCGAACCGCCGCTCGGAGGGCTGCACCGAGGGAAACGGATATATCGTTTCGTGGTGCTTCGGGCATCTGGTGGCTCTGGCGGGGCCGGAGGAATACGGCGAAGCATACCGCCGCAAACCGTGGCGCTTTGAGGATCTTCGATAATACCCGACGAGTTCAAATGGACAGTGCTCGAAAGCACCGCCGAGCAGTTCGAGCGGCTGAAAGCGCTTATGGAGCGGCCCGATGTCAACGAGATAATCTGCGCGACCGACGCGGGGCGCGAGGGAGAATGCGTTTTCCGCTATGTTTATAATCAGGCAGGCTGCACCAAGCCCGTAAAGCGCCTTTGGATAAGCAGCATGACCGACGAGGCGATACGCGACGGGTTCCGTGACCTGCGCGACGGGAGCGAATACGACGCGCTGTACCGCTCGGGTCTTGCGAGAAGCAAGGCTGACTGGATCGTCGGAATGAACGCGACGCGGCTTTTCACCTGCAAGTACCACAATCTCCTTTCCGTGGGAAGAGTTCAGACCCCGACGCTCGCTATGCTCGTTGAACGCGAGAAGAAGATCGAGCAGTTCAACTCCGCGAAATATTTCACCGTTGTGATAAACTGCGGAAAATTCACCGCCGAAAGCGGGAAGATCGAGGGCGAGCTTAACGCCAACCGCACTGCGGAGCGCTGCGGCGAAAACGCAAAGGTGCTCTCCGTAACGACCGAGCAGAAGAACGCCAACCCCCCGAAGCTCTACGACCTCACCACGCTCCAGCGCGACGCGAACAAGCTTTTCGGCTACACCGCGCAGCAGACCCTCGACTGCGCACAGAAGCTCTACGAAACCAAGCTGCTCACCTACCCCCGCACCGACAGCTGCTACATAACCGACGACATGGAGCAGACTGCGGCAGAGATGGTTAAGCTCACCGCGGCGGCTTTCCCGTTCGGAAAGGAATACGACGAGCAGCAGTGCGAGCCGGATATCAAGCGGCTGATATGCAACGACAAGGTGTCAGACCACCACGCGCTTCTCCCCACAAAGGAAATAACCCGCTATAATTTCGACAATTTAACGGAGGAATG
>CAMEPN010000215.1 GCA_945931735.1 uncultured Clostridia bacterium | reverse complement strand
TGTTCGAGCTTGTCCGCGGAAACGACGGCGGCTGGTACAGCTACGGCGCAAAGAGCCTCGGCAGCGGATATACGTTCGTTGTCCGCATGGACGCGGGCGCTTATCTGACGACCACCTTTGTTATACTGTTCGTGTACATAGGAATGATAGCGGCGGTGTTTGTTCTCGGGATTATTATTATCATCAGAGTTGTCGGGAAGATAACCAAGCCTATCGGCGCAATGATAGGCAGGATAGACAGCATGGCGAGCGGCGACCTTTCGGGCGAGAAGCTTGAGATAAGCACCAACGACGAGCTGAGCGAGCTTGCCAATTCCCTCAACACTATGTCGGAATACACCAAAACGATCATCGACGACATCAAATTCACCGCGGGCGAGATATCCAAGGAAAACCTCAGCGTTGACCCCGCCGCGGAGTATATCGGCGACTATATCCCGATAAAGGAAGCGCTGCTTGGCATAATCAAGTCTATGTCAAAGATAGTGCGCCAGCTCGAAAGCTCGGGCAAGGAGGTCGCGTCCAATTCCGCGCAGATGTCCGAAAACTCCCTTACGCTTTCGCAGGCGTCAACAGAGCAGGCGGCGACAATCGAGGAGCTTAACGCAAACCTCAGCGAGGTGTACGAAAAGGTAAACGCGAACGCGAAGAACGCCGAAAAAGCAAGCGAGCTGACCTCCAATTCGAGAGAGCTTGTCAACCGCGGAAACGAGAAAATGTCCGAGATGCTTTCTGCAATGGAGGAGATAAACGCGACGTCCTCGCAGATAGCGAACATCATCAAGACCATTCAGGATATATCTTTCCAGACGAATATCCTTGCGCTCAACGCGGCTATTGAGGCGGCGCGTGCGGGCGAAGCGGGCAAGGGCTTCGCAGTTGTCGCGGGCGAGGTCGGGAACCTTTCCAACAAGACCGCCGAGGCGGCTAAGAGCACAACGGGGCTTATCAAGACCAGCCTTGCCGCAGTCGAAAACGGAACAGTTATCGCCAACGATACTGCGGAAATGCTCGGTCATATCGTAGAGGAAACGGACGAGGCTGCGCGCGTTGTCGGTCAAATTGCGGCAGCTTCCGACGAGCAGGCAGGCGCTGTAAAGCAGGTGCTGACTGGTATGGATCAGATATCTGCCGCCGTTCAGCAGACCAGCGCCTCCGCAGAGGAGTGCGCGGCGTCGGCAGAGGAGCTTTCCGCAGAGAGCAAAGTGCTGCTTGATATGGTGGAGTCATTCACCCTTGCAAAGCGCAAGCACCATAAGGAAGACGGTGCATCGACGGAAAAACCTGCCACCAAGTCCGAGACTGCCGCTAAATCCGCGGCTAAATCCGAAGCTACCGCAAAGTCCGAGCCTGCCGCTAAATCCGTGGCTAAGTCCGAAGCGACCGCAAAGTCCGAGCCTGCCGTTAAACCCGCGGCAAAGTCCGAAGTCACCGCAAAGCCGGAGTCTGCCGCTAAATCTGCCGCGAAACCCGAGCCTGCTGTAAAACCTGCGGCTTCTACCGTAAAAACCATCGTTCTTGACGATGATAAATATTGATTCGGGAGGATAATACAATGAGTATCTCAAGGAAAGAATTTGGGTATTTCCGCGGCTACAAGTGCGAGCTGGTAACGCTTGAAAACGCAAACGGCGTCAGCGCGTCCTTTACCAATTTCGGCGGCGCGGTAGTATCGCTGAACGTTCCCGACAGGGACGGGAAGCTTGCCGACGTTGTCCTCGGCTATGACACGCTCGACGAATATGCCGACGGAAACTCCAGCCACGGCGCGCTGGTGGGAAGATATGCGAACCGCATCGGCGGCGCGCAGTTCACGCTCGGCGGGAACGTATATCATCTTTCGCCCAACGACAACAAGGTGAACCACCTCCACGGCGGCTTCTTCGGCTATAACAAGCGCTTGTGGACAGTGGATAATGTCAGCGACGGAGCGTCGCCCTCTGTTACGTTCGGCTATGTCAGTCCCGACGGCGAGGAGCACTATCCCGGCACGCTGAAAATTTCCGTTAAATACACCCTGACCGCTGCAAATGCGCTCGAAATAGATTATAAGGCGGTGTCTGACGCAGACACGGTCGTGAACCTTACGAACCATTCCTATTTCAACCTTAAGGGAGCAGGCTGCGGAGATATTCTCGACCATGTCGTTACGATAAATTCCGACAAGTACACGCCTGTGGACAATCTGCTTATCCCCACGGGAAAGGTAGCCTACACCACCGGCACGGCGTTCGATTTCAAGACGGGAAAGCCTGTACGCCGCGATATGGACAACGGAAAGCTCCCCGCAGGCTATGACCACAATTTCATTCTCGGCGATCCGGGCGTCATGCGCACGGCGGCAGAAGTGTACGAGCCGACTACCGGCAGAGTGATGACGGTAAAGACAGATATGCCCGCAGTTCAGTTTTATATCGGAATAGGGCTTAACGGCGAAAACGGAAAGGGCGGCGCGAAGTATCAGAAGTACGCGGGTCTTTGCCTTGAGAGCCAGTTCTCGCCCGATACGCCGAACAAGCCGCAGTTCCCGTCCTGTGTTCTCAAAGCCGGCAGCGAATACCACTTCACCACATCGTATGAATTTTCGGTAAGATAATAACAATGGGCTGCCTCATCGCAGCCCATTTGAGCAAGAGGGGAAAACGTAGGGGAAAAGGGGCGCAAACACGATGTTTGCACTGCTGCCCCAAAAGCGCGACACGATGTCGCGCAACAGAGGGCAGCATGGGAAATCGTCGATTTTTGTCGGATTTTCTTGTTCCCCCTTTTCCCGAAGGGTGTCCCCTCGTTCCCTGTGTGACAACACGATAAAATCAAATTATACAATAAAAAGCGGTTCAAGGCAGAACCTTAAATCTCCCGTGTGACTGCGCAATAAATAATGACCAAAAACAACAATAAACATATCAAATGCTCAAACCAAAATAAAACCATTATATTCATGAATTCTTGACATTTTAAGATAAGTGTTGTATAATCAGTATAAGGACATTACCTGCCCAAATTAAAAAAACAGGAGAAAACAATGAACGCAAGATTTCATATCCCCGACTTCTACCTCCATTGGGAGCTAAATCTTAATCTAATAGATATGCTTAAGGAACACCCCGAGTATTTTTACGACGGAACGGAGATAGCGTCCTGCTACGGCTGCTTCGGTCCCGCGCTCTGGAACGGCGGACGCGCTGTTTCGGGTCATTCGAGCACTGCAAGAATAACCAGAACGATAAGCGAGTTCAACAGCAGGGGCGTACCGATACGCTATACGTTCACTAACCCCACAATCACCGAGCAGGACCTCGACGACCCGTTCTGCAATAAAATATGCAGAGCCGCCGAAAACGGCTTCAACGAGATAATCGTGAATAAGGATTTCCTCGAGAAGTATGTCCGCGAAAAATACCCGAAGTTCCCCATAATTTCCTCGACGGTAAAGCAGATAGAGGACCTCGATACGTTACTTAAGGAGTTTGAAAAGGATTATAAGCTCGTCGTCCTCGATTATAACTGGAACAATGATTTCGAGCGCCTTGCGCAGATACCCGAGGAGCTTCGCTCAAGATGCGAGATACTTATAAATCCGTATTGTATGCCGCACTGCAAGCGCCGCGGGGAGCATTATAAGGTCCTCGGCGAGAGCCAGCGCGTCGCGTCGAATTTGCCGACAGTCCGCGTTCCGGGTGCGGAAAACCCCATGCAGAAAGCAATGGAGTTCAACTGCCCGAATACGGCGATGAACTTCTATCAGATACAGAAGTATTCTACCTTCGTAGGGCTTGAGAGCATAAAGAAGTACCTTGAAATGGGCTTCAATAACTTCAAGATCGAGGGTAGAACGCTCGCCATGCCGAATGTGCTTGAGAGTTATATTTATTATATGGTCAAGCCCGAGTACCGCGACATCGTCCGTCTTGAGCTGTATCTCTCGCCTCGCCGCGAACCGCTCGATCTGCCGGAAAAACATCAGCGCAGAAACGTTCCGTCTAAGAAGTGAGCGGAATTTTAACAGTTTTTTTATGCCGAGGAAGTAAAAGATTATTGTTTTTTTCCTAAAAATCGTTTGATTTTTTAACAAATTTATAAATATTGACTATTGAAAAAGCGGCTCTGTTATGATATACTATCTGTAAACGGAG
>CAMEPN010000214.1 GCA_945931735.1 uncultured Clostridia bacterium | reverse complement strand
GGTAGGTATAATTTCCCGCAGAGTATCCGTAGCACAGATGTCCGTCGAACACATAAAAATAAGCGTTTCCACCCGTCGTCACCGGAATGGTGCGAAGAAGCTCTCCCGAGAGGCTGCGCACTTCGATATAGCTTCCCCTGTGACGGTATATCTCGCCTTTGTATACCGCCATTCCGAGGTCGGTGTAAATATCGCTTTTGTAGCTCCCGCTTGCCTTTATCTCGAATGTTTTCGGGTCGATCCCGACATATAACACCATATCATACGAACCGTCCGGCGCGGTGCTCCGCCCGAAAAGATATATCAGCATTTCTTCGGGGTCAACGAACAGCTTTGATATTTCGGCGTAAAACGGAAGCTCCATCTCCGCCATAACAACGGGCGACGGGTCGACGACGCGCGCCGTGTCCGTAAGAGATATCGCCTCGGGGTCGGGAAGAGTATGCTGCGTGAACACAAGCTTTAGTCCGTTTATTTTCAGGGTCAGATATTTGCAATGCTCGAAGCTGCCGACAAAGCTGCCCTCGGCGTTCAGTATCGACATAGCGCTGGAAGAGCCGGTTGAAAACGCGTCCGTCTGGCAGAAAAGATTGGCGCTTCTGTCGCCGTCCGCGTCAAATCCGTTGTTCCCAAAGATTTTGCTTGTAAGGGCGATACAGCGGATCACTCCGTTCGCCCTGTCCGTTCCGAAATCCCATACCAGCCTGTATCCGCCGTCGATAGGTCCGCTTTCGTTTTCGTTGAGCGTTCCGCGGCGGGTGTCCGTTCCGGAATAGACTGTTCCTGCCGTTCCGACGGGGATAAAGCCGTCGGGCGGCGTGATAATATCCCTGTCCTCGTCAATATTGCTGCCGAGCAGCATCACGCCGCCGAGAACGTTCTTCCAAAGCGGAAGAAGATTGTTCAGTATATTGGGTATATTCATTACCGAGAACATACCGCACCTCGGTATATCAAGCAGCTTTTCTATCACATTTGTGACCATATTCTCTTCTTCAATGCGCTTAACCTCTTCTCCGGTTTCCGGATCAAGAAGGATAAGCGTCGCTTTTCCTTTCATGTCATCACGTCCTTTCCTGTCATTCGCTGTACGCTTCGTAAAGCGAAACGCTGCCCACAGCCGCCATGCCGAACGTTTCCGCCGCAGCCTGTCTGTCGCGTATGCTGCCGATATTCCCCGCCGAGCCGTGAACCGTCAGCGACGCAGAAAGCTGCGACGGCAGTATGTACGCGCTGCCCGTTTTTGTGGACATTGTTACCGTTATCCTGCTGCTGCCCTCGGGAAGTTCTTCGGCGATATGATACCAGTGCAGCAGCTCGCGCCCTGTCCCCGAAAGGCTCTGCACCGCGCTGCGAGCCGCCTTGACGCCGTTTACATATGCCGAAATGATAAGAAAATCGGCGTCGGAATTGTCAAGCGTGAAATTTACGTCCGCCCTCGCGAACGCCTTTTCCGCCGCGTCGAAGGTGAACTCCGCGACGGTTGCGGGCGTTTCCGAAACGGTTATCCGGTACTCGTTTGTCTGCGTTATGCAGCCTGTGCCGAGCTTGTTTTTTAGCTCCTCGAGCGCCTTTTCGAGGTCGTCGTCCCGCGCCGCCGCGTCGGTGTAATTTTTGTTTTTGGAATAAAGCACCGCCGTGAGCGCGCCGTCGTAATGATACTCGATCTCGCTTATCTGCAAGGGATAAAGCAGCCCCTTTTCGAGCAGCACGAGCCTTTCTCCCGCTTCGAGAAACGGCATACCCTGCATCTCAATATCCGCGCCGTAAAACGCGAACGTCTTGAAAAGCGAGTAAAGCTGATCCAGCCGCTCCTGCGTCATCAGCGGGTTATAAAGCTCCATTGTGGATATCTCCGCGCCGCTTCCCGAAGCAAGCTCTCCGTTTCCCGTGTCCGCTCTCAGGCAGGTCACGACCGAGTGCTCCATGTTTCTTGTTATGCTCATGCAGTTGTCCTCGCTGAGGACATACCCGCCGCTGTCGTATTTTTTCAGAACGAGCGCGCCGCTTCTGTCCATTTTCGCGCAGGCGCGGTTGAGCGCGGCGATATAGCCTATCATGTCGCGCTCCGTGCAGCCGTCGGGGATCTCCTCCACCGCGTATTCCTCCCCCATATCGGAGCATTCAATGCCGTTTCTGCCGCATATCTCACCCAGCACCTTTACCGTGTCCGACGGGAACGAAAGCTCGCTTTCATATTCCGTATCAAGGCTGTAAAGCCTGTCGTAGCAGGTTATCGACGCGTAATTCCCGCGAATGTATCTCCTCGAAACGTAAAACACGCCGAGCGGACACCATTCCTCCCCGTCGAAGCTGATGTACGGCTTTACCTCCGCCCGCACCGCTATCTCCCCGCTGAATCTGACGCAGAAATAAAACCTGTTCGCACAGGCGGTGCCTATTGTGAACCAGTCGGGGTGAGCGGTGTCGTCGAAGTCGAACTCGACGATATCGTCGTCGGTGAACACCTCGTTTCCCGCCTCTATCCTGCAATAAATGTGCCGCCCGTTTTCCTTTGCGAGCGTTATGAAATTATCCGAAACCTGAACCATTCCCGCTCACCTCATTTCTGCCGCATAGTGAGCCTAACGCCGCCGTACATCGCCGTTCCGTTGACATAAGTAAGCGTGGGTGCAGGCTCGTCCGAAATATGGAACTGCTCCTCGACCTCTCCCTCGGGCGCGTCGAACTTGACCGTGACGAATATCTCCTTAGTCGCTTCGCGGAGCGCCTTAAGCTCCTCCGCCGTCATCAGCCCGAACGCCACGTCCAGCGCGTATTTCCTGTTCACGAGGTCAATGAGCATATCGCCGTTTGTGTTGTAACGGACGTCCGTTCTGCGAGTTTCCCTCGCCGCGTCGAGCCGCGTGACGCAGTTGAACTCCGTTCCGTTTATAGTTATTTTCACTGCCGCACCTCCTCAGCGCTGCTTTTTTGTTTTCTTGGTGTTATACTGCCGCTCCAGCTCCCTAAGCCCCTTTCGTATGCTTTTGGCGGCGCGGTAGCTTTCCTCTGCCGCTTCCGAGCCTGTCTTAACGGAAACGGTCTTGTTTTTCTCCTCCATACACTGCTCCTTTCTGTCAGCCGTTATATTCGCCGCTTATCTTGCGCGCCTTTATTTTTATATGGTGAGGGCAATCCGCGCCGAGCGTCCGCACTTCTGTCAACTCGAACAGCTCACCGAGATATTCAGCGCGCTCTCCCGCAGAAAATTCTGTTCCCTCAGGACCGGAATTAACGCAGTCGAACCATATTGAGAGCTCGGTGCAGTCCCTCGCGGCAGAGGTGTAGTCCGTAACGGAATTTACCCGCTCGACGCGGACATTGTTTATCTCCGTGCGGACGATGCCGCCGTATTTATTCGGGGATATCAGCGTAAAGCTGTCCCCGAGAAGCTCCGACGGAATAGGTTTTATGTTCATTCCCTGACCTCCAGTCCGCCGAAAAGACACCCTGCCGTTCTAAGCAGCCTTATCACCGTAAGGTCGGTATCGACCGCCTCTGCGGATACAGCCTCGCTGTCCGAATCTGACGAGGTGTAGGAAAAATCCCCGAGCGAAACGCGCTCCTCGCTGCTATGTGACGCGCTGCGCTCGCTCTCCGTCCTGACCATTGCGCTGGTCTGAAATCCCGCCGCCTGTTTCACAAGTTCTGCGCACTTTCCGCCCTTTTCTGCGGTCGCCGCAGCCTTTCCTCCGGTGAGAGCCTCAAGCACGAACTCCGCGCGCTTAAGGCAGCTTTCCAGCACCTCCTCGTCTTCCGACGTGAAGCCCATGGCGCGGTATTCCTCCGCTGTTATTATCATAAAAATCCTCCTTTTCCGAAAAACCGCGAGCAGCCCAACGCCGCCCGCGGCACCTGTTGACTATGGAAACGCTGATCAAGCCAAATTCGCCCCGCTCAAACGAACGTCCCCGCGCGGCAGGATCCGGTGCATTTTGAGTTGACCGGCGTGTTCCGAATTATTCCGAAATGCTTACCGCCACAGCCGCTCTTTTGTTTTCGGGAACAAAGAGGTCATGATACTTGCGGTAGTCGATGTCCCACGCGTCCGCAAACTGGTTCATCTCGGGTGTGATTATCTTCACGTTGTCCGTCTTCGAAACGGCGATGGGGGCGTTCTTGGGGCAGATAAGCCAATTA
>CAMEPN010000213.1 GCA_945931735.1 uncultured Clostridia bacterium | reverse complement strand
TGTTCTTGTTGCGGATGACGGCGAAAATATCGAAGAATTGCCCGTTGCAAAGACCGCAGCGGCAAACAAGGTGCTCGTCATTACTCCCGACAAGAGTGTGGGAGAAGAAATATCGTTTGCACTATCCGTGAACGGTCTAGCTGCAAAATACAAGGCTGTACCTGTCAAAGCCGAGAAAAACGGAACGATACTGCTGAACCCGACTATTATAACCCAACTTAAAAAGCACTTTATTGATATCAGGGAAAAGGAGAAACAGAAGCGACAGGTTTACCCACAGCTTGTTATTGACGTAACAGAGGGAACAGCTACCTTGAACGACAGCAAGCTTGACCTGAACCCCGCCGAAGATGAAATCCGCCGCGATGTTGACCTGCTTATCAGTTATATGAAAGGTTTTGAGGGCTTCCACGGAGATGTACAGTATATGCAGTCAAGATATATGGCAGTCGCTAATTGGTTCTTCTGCTCTCCTTTTATGAGCGTTATGCGCAATACTGCCAAGCGAAACAATCTGAGTGTTGCTCCTTATCCTCTTTACGGGCTGGTTTACGGCAAGAGCAAGGCAGGAAAAACAGAGTTCTTAAAAACTTTGCAAAAAGACAATTACTACTGCATGGCGTACCAGCCCCGGCAGCTTTTCCGTTAACAAAAAGCTTAACGAGCTTCGATATAATGCCGGCGAACAGCAGCAATTTGAGGAGGAGCGCATATTGAAAGAACTTCCCGAAACACTTGAAGCGCAGTGATCACGTACCAACATCATAATGAAACTCGACGCTGCAAAGGAATACTTCGGCATTGATTTCAAAAAGCACCTGTTCGGGCGACGGTGAATTAACCTAAAAAACCAAGTCGGAAATCGTTTTGATAAAGGGTTATAGTGTACCTTTTCACAATCAATTTACATCATAAGCAAAACAGAATATGCGAATATAAAACCAAATCCGAGGAGCGAAATCCTCGGATTTTACATTACTTATTCCTGTGGAATATCTCATACACTTCCTGCTTCATCTCGTAGAACCCCGCAAGCGGCAGCCCGCCGCCCAAATTCGTCCGCATTGTGTTTTCCCAGCCATCAAGCGTGCTGCCGTAATAGAAGCTGTCGCGCAGATTGCAGTCAGTGAGCGTGTCTGCGTAGGTGTGAATTGCGTTGTAGTATTGCGGATACATCCGAAGCTGACCGGCGGTCATTTGCCATGCCTCGTTTGCCTCGGCGTCGAGGAAGCACTCGAACTTAACTGCGCCGTTGCGGGCAATTTCGGCTCTGAACTCCTCGCGCAGTTCCATCAGGATTATTCCGAGGTAGTTTCTGCCGCGCCAGTTGCGAACGTCCTGCCACGCGCTGTTGTGCAGGTTAATCCCAATACCCCATATCGCGTCGCGACCTGCGCACTCGGCAAGCAGCGCGTTGCCTGTTGAGAGAAGCTCTTCCAGCATAGCGGGATTTTGTGCAAACTTCGCACGCACGCCGCGCTTAACGACATTCCTGCAAATCTTGTCCCAGACGGGTTTTATACTGCCGAATTCGGTGAAGTAGTCTTTGCCCGCGTACTCCTTTGCCTTAGCAGGGGAGTGGGTTGTCATAATCATGTCGGCAAGGTCAAATCTGCGCCCGAGCAGCACCTTTTGATACATCATGTATTGCTCGGAGTTGGCATAGCAGATTCCCGCAAGCTCAAACTCCGCGGGATACCAGTTGCTGAAGCAGCCGTGAGGTTCTTCGGGATTGTGAAAGCCGATGATATTCGGTATGTTGCTTTTCATTTCATTCTCCTCCAAAATCATATATAGCCTTATTATATATCACTTTTCACTATGTGTCAATAGCATAAAGCTAAACTGTATCATTTAAGGCACAGAAACCAAAAAAATCTTGCAAAATAAGTATCTGTATCATTTCCGGCACAGTTTCAGCCGATTTCTCTATTGGAATGCAATGCTATTTGTGCTATAATTACGCCATAGGCACTATTCCATGCTTTGGTTCGGGAATTGCAGATATTGAGTGGGTAACAACCGCAAACATGTAGATGCCATATTTCAAAAGAAGGATTACTATGGGCCCCGGTTATGGCTATTTCTGCGAAAAATGCGGGAAGAACTTTTCCATGTCTTGGGGACTTGGATTTTTGTAAAATGCCTGAAGCAAGATTTCAACTAGGTTTATCGACAGTTGAGATTTTCCGCTGAGCGCACATTTGCACCTCACTCGCGTGTGAAATCCCGAATAAAAAAGGCTCATTGAGCCGTAATTGCCCGCGGGGGCACTCCGCAACTTCCCATTTATCGAGCACCTAACCTTCGTGTGACAACTTTCGCGAAGATGGCGCGTTCAGCCGTATTGACCGTGAGGACGCCCACGCAAATTCTCATTTGTCATGGAACGCGAGTAAAAACTTACACTCCTTTTGTAAAACAAATAGCTGCGTTTTCCGTAAGCGAGCAATTTACGGCTGTAACAGTTATACTCTTTTCATTTACCGATGCACAAACAGATATCATTGGGATGCTTTTGCCCTCCGCAAGATTTTCATTCTGCGTGTGGCAATATATAGGGCTTGCAGCCCACAAACTCGCAGAAACTTATGCTGATTGGTGCGGTCCGTGAGGCATGGTTTCTCCTTTGGAAGAACACCTCCTCTGCATCAATAAACACATCAAAGGTTATCGCCTTTAACACATGACGCAGACAACGTCTGATTGATCTCTTCAAATCGACTTGTTATCAATATACCCTGAAGAGATCGTAAAAAAGCTTGACTTTTTGCGCCGGAAATGTTATACTGATAACATAGAGTTCCCCGACAGAAAGAGTATTCTGACTGAAAGGCTACGCGGATAAACGAATGTAATTGCAGTATGGTATATTTGTACCCTGCTGTCTTAATATGCGTATATTGCCGTGCCTTGTTTTAGGGGCACGGCATTTTTTATTTTGAAAGGACGATGTTATGGAAACAAGAGTTGCTGTAATGGGAATTATTGTTGAGAACACCGAGTCGGTAGAAGCCCTCAACGCGCTTCTCCACGAGTATTCACAGTACATAATCGGGCGAATGGGCGTGCCCTATCGCGAAAAGCAGATAAGCATAATGAGCGTAGCTCTTGACGCTCCGCAGGACGCAATTTCCACCCTTGCGGGAAAAATCGGAAAGCTGAACGGCATAAGCGTGAAAACCGCCTACTCCAACGTGATTAGCCATGAATAATCGCATATCCGAACTAATCGAAAAATTGTCCGAAACGCACTCCCTCTCGCTTGAGGAATACGAGTACCTGTTGGACAACCGCACCGAGCAAGCCGCTCAGCTTCTCGCCGAGAAAGCCCGCGCCGCCCGCGAGATACACTACGGAAAGTCCGTCTACATTCGCGGACTTATCGAGGTCAGCAATATATGCAAGAACAACTGCCTGTATTGCGGAATCCGCGCGGAAAACAGCAAGTGCGACCGCTACCGCCTGTCTGCGGAGGATATACTTCTCTGCGTGGACGAGGGCTATTCGCTCGGTTTTCGGACGTTCGTCATTCAGGGGGGCGAGGACGGTGCGTTCACGGACGATTTTGTCTGTGGAGTAGTCGGGAAAATCAAGAGGAAGTACCCCGACTGCGCGGTGACGCTCTCCCTGGGAGAACGCAGCTACGCAAGCTACAAGCGTATGTTTGACAGCGGCGCAGACCGCTATCTCCTCAGACACGAAACCGCCGATAAGGAGCATTACGAAAAGCTCCACCCGCCGCAGATGTCGTTTGACAACCGAATGGAGTGCCTTAACGCGCTAAAGGCAATCGGCTACCAAACGGGCTGCGGATTTATGGTAGGCTCGCCGTTCCAGACGAACGCACTCCTCGCCAAGGATTTGAAGTTTGTGGAGGAATTCGCCCCCGCAATGTGCGGAATAGGGCCGTTTATTCCTCACGCTGCAACGCCTTTCGCAGAGTACCCTGCGGGAAGCGCGGAGGTGACGTGCTATCTGCTCTCGATAATACGGCTTATTCACCCGAAAATTCTTCTCCCCGCCACCACCGCCCTCGGCACAATTCTCCCGAACGGCAGAGAACTCGGAATAAAGAGCGGCGCGAATGTTGTTATGCCCAATCTCTCCCCTGTTTCCGTCCGCAAGAAGTACGAGCTGTACGAC
>CAMEPN010000212.1 GCA_945931735.1 uncultured Clostridia bacterium | reverse complement strand
AACCTCGAAGCACTATCCGCGCAAGTTCCTCTACAAGACCGCGAAGCTTAAGGAGGACGCGTTCATTTTCGCAAAGCGGACGCTCAAAAAGGTTTCGCCGAAGCTTTTCATATTCCTCAAGAACAAGACTATGAAGGAAGTTAAGCAGTAATATAATTGAGGGGCTGTACGCAACAGCCCCTTTTTGTAAAATCAGGCTCGCTTTCTTTCTCCCGCGAGCAATATCCCCGCCATTGCCATAACGCACAGCGACGCCGCGCCGTTTTGCGAAAACGCCTGAACTTCCCCCGCGGCAGCGGCTAGCACTGCTTCGTCTGCGGGCGGAACAAGAAACGACAGCGGAACTGCCGCCGCGGCGCTCACCAATGCCGCAGGAATACGGTAAAGCAGGAACTTCCCGAGCGGGATATCCCGTGCGAGCGCCGCGACCTGAAGCACTACGCACACTCCCCCGAAGCTAAGCAGCCCCGCGCACAGCGGCATTGCTCCGCTCACGGGCGAAATATCGCGGACGCGGCTGACCTCGAGCAGGGCGGGGAACACTCCCCCCGAAAGCTCTCCCGCGCCGAGAATTGAAAGCAGCGCGGCGAACGCCTTGTCCGCTCCGATAAATTCAAGCATCGCGATAACCACCGAAAATGCGGTTATCATAGCGCAGACGGTGAACATGACCCGCGCAGCCGCCGTTACCGAGCCGATGAAGCAGTCGGCGGTAACGGCGGTTTTATTTTTTTCGGGGACAACAGGCAGCTCGCCGTGCGCGCGGATAATAAGCGCGTTGACGAGCGAGCCGAGAAAGCACGCCGCGTAAAGTGCAAGCCCTGCCGCCGCGCTCCCGAACACCCTCATTCCGGCCATCCCGACGATAAACGACGGCCCGCTCCCATAGCAGAAGCACATCATTCGCGCGGCGGTATCGCGGGATATCCTGCCGTTTCTGTACATTTCGCTGACGAGGTTAGCGCCGACGGGGTAGCCGCCGATGTTCGACAGCAGGAATATCCCGCACAGCTCCTCGTCCGTTCGGAGCAGCTTTGACAGCGGGAATGTCAGCGGGCGCAGCGCGACGCGGTACAGCCCGCTTTTTGTCAGAAAAACGGAAAGCACGGTGAACGCGAACAGCGACGGGATTATGACCTCAAGGCAGTTTATGATTGCGCCGTGTACGGCGTCTGCGACGGTATTCGGGGACAACAGGAGGAACGCTGCCGCTGCGGCGGAAACGACGGCGAGGAAGTATTTCATCGTATTTTCTCCTCACGGTTGACCCCGACTACTCCGCCCGCGGCGGCAAAGCATATGCACAGCACCGACTTTACTATAAGCATAACTCCCCCGAGCAGCCCGAAAACCGCCGACAGCAGCGCGAGCGGCGCGATGAACAAAACGCCGCACAGCGCGCCTGTTTTAAGACCACTGCGCTTTCGGAGAGTGCCCGCCGTTCTTCCGCTGACAAAGCTGCCTGCGGCGGCGGCAAGAAGCGCGGCGGCGCCCGCTGCGGAGGACGCAAGGTCTGTAAAGGACAGAACGAGCGCAGCGGCGGCGCAGACTGCGAGCGCGGAAAGATAGCCGCTTAACAGTCCTGCGGCGAACGGCGCAAAGGGGCGGCGCTTTTTTGGTTTTCTCACAATATTCCCGCCTTTCGATTTTATCGTATCGCTAATTTATATGCGGGAGATGTCCGGATTATTGCAGGGGGGGAAAAGTCCGCAGAGCGGCGTTGTTTCCTAAAGAATTGCCTGCTCCGCAGAGGGAGCAGGCAATTGTTATCTGTAAATATCACCCGTATTGAGTGAGCAAGTTCACTTTCTGAACGCCATCTTGAAAATATCCCCGAGTTTTATCCTGCTTCCGTTGTGCAGGATTATCCCCTCGTATACCTTTCCTACAACTATCGCGATAAGCACCACGAACGCCGCCAGAATAAGCACCGCGATGACCGCCTGAACCATGTCAAGGCTGCCAAGCAGCAGCGCGCTCGGAAGCGCGAACGGCGAGCTTATCGGGAAATAATACGAGAATATCTGTATCGGATTTGAAGCGGCAACACCGTTTTCCATGCTTTCGAGATTGAACATAACGGGGAAGTACGCAAGGTACAGACCGAGCAATCCGAGAAGCGCATACGGCTGCATTGCCTGCTGGAGATCCTCCATACGGCTTATGCTTGCGCCGACGAGCGCGGCGATAAGCGAGAAGAACAGGAAGCCGAGAATGAATATCACGATGATGAGGATTATTGTCAGCGGGTTTACGCTGCCGAACGAGCTGCTCAGCGCCTGAGCCATTTCCGCCTGCTCCGAGCCGCCTGCGGCAAGCTGCGCGATCTCGGGGTCGTTCATCATCTGCATGAGCTGGCCGCCAATTCCGAAAGGCGCGGAGATAAGGAAGCCCGCCGTTCCGACTATGCCTATAAGCAGGAACTGTCCGAAGCTTACAATGCCCATTGCAAGCACCTTGCCTATTACCACTGCGAGCGGTCTTACCGATGTCAGCAGCAGCTCCATAACGCGGCTGGTTTTTTCCGTCGCGATGGACTGCGCCACGGTCTGACCGTAGGCGAAAATAAGAATGAACAGGACAAGCGAAACGACTATCGGCACGAGATAATTTATCATGCTCTCGAAAACGCTCCATTCGCTTACTCCCGCCTCTATCTTCGAGGAGGTGATATACCGCTGGGTCTGCATATAGTTTTCGGGCGAAACGCCTGCGTTAATCATATTGCGGTAGTTTATCAGCTCGCGTATGCTTGCGGAGAGCGTGTCTACCGAGTCGCCGTCGGAGTTGGGGGAATAATAGGTCTTTACGGTGTAGCCGACCACCTCGTCTGTTTCCGCCGTTTCGGGGGTTATTGTGACGAGCGCGCGTCCGTCCTCAGCGTTTTTGAGCTTTTCGGTCAGCTCGGAGAACGACAGCTCGGTCTGCTCCAGCTTTGCGCCCGCAGCGGTGAGCGCGGCGGCGTCCTCGTCGGTCAGTATCCCCGCGTCATCGGTTATGTATATCGCGCTGAACGCGCCGAGCGTTCCCGCCGACGGATTGCCGGTATTGTCCTCCTCGCCGTTTAGCAGGGCGGGGATAATATTAACGCCGCAGGCTATCAGCGCGACGATAAGGCATACGATGATCGTGCCTATGATAAATGATTTTGTTTTTATATACTGTATCAGCGTAAAGCTGAACACCTTCTGCCAGCCCTTAGTCCTCATTTGCTGCACCCACCTTTTCTATGAATATTTCGTTGAGCGTCGGCTCGCGCAGCTCGTAGCGTATCAGCGGCATTCCGCTCTGCATAATTTTTCCGAGAAGCGCGTGCGCCTGCGATTCCTCGCGGACATTGAAGCTTGTTCCGTTCGGGGTGTCCTCGGTAACGGTCAGACCGCATTCCGCCGCCATCGGGAGGAAATCGCCCTCGCATTTGACGGTGAGCTTGACTCTGCCGTAGCCCTTTTTTATCTCGTTAAGGTTGCCCTGAAGCACGGTTTTCCCCTTGTTCATTATAACGATATCGCGGCAGAATTCCTCGATGGTTGACATCTGGTGGGAGGACATGATAACAAACTTGTTCTTGGCGATCTCCTCCCTTATGACCGACTTGAACAGCTCGGCGTTCACGGGGTCAAGACCGCTCAGCGGCTCGTCGAGGATAAGCAGGTCGGGGTTGGGCGCGAGCGCGGCGATAAGCTGTATTTTCTGCTGGTTGCCCTTTGAGAGCTGCTCGGCGCGCTTGTTTCGGTATTCGTTGACGTTCAGCCTGTCGAACCAGTAGTCGAGCTGACGAGCGGCGTCGGCGCGCTTCATGCCCTTAAGCGAGCAGAAGTATATCAGCTGATCCATTATCTTATATTTCGGGTACAGCCCGCGCTCCTCGGCGAGGTAGCCTATCGGCTCCTCCGCGGTGAGAAACGGCTTTCCGTTCCATGTTACCTTTCCGCTGTCCGCCGCGAGCATTCCGAGTATAATGCGTATCGAAGTGGTTTTTCCCGCGCCGTTCGTCCCGAGCAGCGCGAACACCCCGGGCGCGTTCATCTCGAAATTCAGCCCGTCCACGGCGGTATAGCTGCCGTAGGTCTTGACTATATGGTCTACTTTCAAAGACATTTTCTGTCAGCTCCTTTTTTAGTATGAAGTTTGCTGTTTATGTGTTGTAT
>CAMEPN010000211.1 GCA_945931735.1 uncultured Clostridia bacterium | reverse complement strand
AAGGAGTTTCGCCGCAGCCTGCGCATGCGCCGGAGAATTCGAGCAGCGGCTGGTTGAACTGCGAGCCCTTAACGGTAGTTTCCTTGAACTTCTCGTGAACCTCGGGCTTGTCGGAAACCTTGGATACCGCGTAATCGAATACCTTCTGACCCTCGTACTGAGTTTCGATAGGCTTCATTGCGAGCGCCTTTGTCTTAGCGGGGCAAACCTGTGCGCAAACGCCGCAGCCTGTGCAGTCGAGCGTGGAGATTGCCATTGTGAACTTAAGACCGGGCAGACCGGTTGCGTCCTTAAACTTAGTGTTTGCGGGAGCAGCAGCAGCCTCGTCAGCATTCATAACGATAGGACGAATAACCGCGTGAGGACATACAAACGAGCACTGGTTGCACTGAATGCAGTTCTCGGGAATCCACTCGGGAACGTCAACCGCGATACCGCGCTTCTCGAATGCAGCGGAGCCCTGCGGGAATGTGCCGTCTGCGATGTCAACGAAGGTGGAAACGGGCAGCTTGTCGCCGCGCTGTGCGTTTACGGGAACCTGGATGTTGTTTACGAAGTCGATGAGCTTCTTGTTCTCGCCCTCGAAGTGCGGGTGAGTCAGCTCGCCCTCGCAGTCAGCCCACGAAGCGGGAACGTCAACCTTGATAACCTCGCCTGCGCCTCTTTCGATAGCAGCGTAGTTCATGTTGACGATATCCTCGCCCTTCTTTGCGAAGGACTTGTACGCCATCTTCTTCATGTAGTCGATAGCCTGATCAGCGGGGATAATGTTCGCGATAGAGAAGAACGCGGACTGGAGCACGGTGTTGGTCTTGTTGCCCAGACCGATCTCCTTTGCTACCTTGATAGCGTTGATGATATAGAAATTGATGTTGTTCTTTGCGATGTAGGACTTAACGGGAGCGGGGAGCTTCTCGTCAAGCTCGTCAACCGTCCACTGGCAGTTCAGCAGGAACGAGCCGCCGGGGATAACGTCCTCAACCATATCGTACTTGTCGATGTAGGAGGGGTTATGACAGGCAACGAAGTTCGCCTTGTTGATGAAGTAGGTGGACTTTATCGGAGTCTTACCGAAGCGCAGGTGGGAAATGGTAACACCGCCGGACTTCTTGGAGTCGTATGCGAAGTAAGCCTGTGCGTACATATCGGTGTGGTCGCCGATGATCTTGATAGAGTTCTTGTTCGCGCCGACTGTACCATCGGAGCCAAGACCCCAGAACTTACAGCAGGTCGTGCCCTCGGGAGTTGTGTTGGGGTTCTCGGTGATGGGCAGGGACAGATTGGTAACATCATCCTCGATACCAATAGTGAATGTGGGCTTTGTGGTGTTGTTGTATACCGCGATAATCTGTGCGGGGTTGCAGTCCTTGGAGCCTAAGCCGTAGCGTCCGGTGAATACGGGAACGTTCTGGAACTTGTTCTCCTTCTTGAGAGCAGCAACAACGTCGAGATACAGAGGCTCGCCGAGAGAGCCGGGCTCCTTTGTTCTGTCGAGAACGGAGATCTTCTTTACTGTATCGGGGATAGCGTCAACGAATGCGGAGGAAACGAACGGTCTGTACAGTCTTACCTTAACAAGGCCGACCTTTCTGCCCTGCTTTGCAAGGTAGTCGATAGTTTCCTCGATGGTGTCGCAAACGGAGCCCATTGCTACGATAACTTCCTCTGCATCGGGAGCGCCGTAGTAGTTGAACAGCTTGTAGTTCGTGCCGATCTCGGCATTTACCTTGTCCATGTACTCGGTAACGATGTTGGGAATGTTGTTGTAGTATGTATTGCAAGCCTCGCGAGCCTGGAAGAAGATATCGGGGTTCTGAGCGGTGCCGTGGAGAACAGGGTTCTCGGGGTTGAGCGCTCTGTCGCGGAATGCCTGAACAGCGTCCCAGTCAACCATCTTAGCGAGAGTATCGTAATCCCAAACCTCGATCTTCTGGATCTCGTGAGAGGTTCTGAAGCCGTCGAAGAAGTGCAGGAAAGGAACTCTGCCCTTGATAGTTGCAAGGTGAGCAACGGCGCCGAGATCCATTACTTCCTGAGGGTTAGTGGAGCAGAGCATTGCGTAGCCGGTCTGACGGCAAGCGTAGATATCGCTGTGGTCGCCGAAGATAGACAGCGCATGAGAAGCGACTGCTCTTGCGGAAACATGGATAACGGAGGGGAGCAGCTCGCCTGCGATCTTGTACATATTGGGGATCATCAGGAGCAGACCCTGCGATGCTGTATAGGTTGTGGTGAGTGCGCCCGCAGAAAGGGAGCCGTGAACTGCGCCCGCTGCGCCCGCCTCGGACTGCATTTCAACGACCTTTACCTGCTCACCGAAGATGTTCTTTCTACCTGCGGTAGACCAGGAGTCGGTAACTTCCGCCATTACGGACGAGGGTGTGATGGGGTAAATTGCTGCGAGGTCTGTGAACGCGTATGAAACGTGACCTGCGGCGTTATTGCCGTCCATCGTAAGCTTTTGTCTAGCCATTGGTTTTTTTCCTCCTTAAATATCAGAAAAACTACGCCCGACGACCTGTCCGCTGCGGGCAGCTCTTGCAGGGCATATTTTTCATCTTTCAGTCTTTATTGTACCACATTTCATTTGTTTTGTAAATAGCATAACGTGAATTTTTTGAGAATTTTGTGCAAATAGAATGCTTGGCGCAAATCAATTTGTATGTATTGACAAAAATTATCGTTCTCTGTCCGGTGCAAACATACACCGCTTCGCATCACACAAAAATGCGCCCGAAAAACGGGCGCACCTTGTAAACTAAGTCTTATCAGCCGAGAACGACAACGACCTCATGAACGCCGCCGCTGAATGCGGGGATAACATTGCCCTCGACAGCGCTTCCGTCGACGGTCATGCTCTTAACGCCCGCGCAGACATGGTTCGGGTTCTTTACGGTGACATTGTATGTCGCGCCGCGGAACAGACGGGAAACCGTGAAGCCGTCCCACTCATGAGGAATGGAGGGGTCGATCATCAGTCCGTTGTACTGGGGCTTTACGCCGAGGATATACTGCGAAATGGCAACGAAGTTCCATGCCGCCGTACCGGTCAGCCAGCTGTTCTTTGCCTCGCCGTGGCGCTTTGCGTCCTTGCCCGCGATCATCTGAGCGTATACATACGGCTCGGTGCGGTGCAGGTCGGAGATATCCTCGCGGAAAGCGGGAGCTATCTTGCTGTAATATTCAAACGCCTTGTCGCCGTGGCCTACCGCTGCCTCCGCGCAGATCACCCACGCGTTGTTGTGGCAGAATACGCCCGCGTTCTCCTTGTATCCGCCGGGATATGTGGAGATCTCGCCGTACTCGATCTTGTAGGTCGTGAATGCGGGGTTGTTGAGCACAAGACCGTGCTCGCTGTTGAGGTACTTGTCAACGCTTTCGAGGGTCTTGATGTCATAGCCCTTGTCCTTGCCAATACCTGCGAGAACGCACCAGCCCTGCGGCTCGATGAAGATCTTGCCCTCTTCGCACTCGTGAGAGCCGACCTTGTTGCCGTTATGGTCGTAAGCGCGGAGGAACCACTCGCCGTCGTAGCCGTATTCCTCGGTCTGCTTTCTCATAACGTCGATAGCAGCCTGAGCCTTTTCAGCCTCTGCCTTGTCGCCCTTAAGCTCGCACATCTTCACGAACTCGGGAGCAATTGCGCAGAACATACCCGCGATCATTACGGATTCCGCTGTCTGGCTGTAAAAAGGCGGCTCCTTGAACATTTCCTTGTTATTGTATGTCTGGAAGGACTCGCCGGGCTTGTCGGAGAAGCAGGACAGGTTGAGGCAGTCGTTCCAGTCGGCGCGTCCGCTGAGCGGCAGACCGTGGGGGCCGACCTTCTTTACTACATGATAGAACGCCCTCTTCATGTGGTCGAGCATGGTATCCGCAAGCTCGGGTTTGTTCTCATAGGGAACCTTTTCGTCGAGTATGGATACATCGCCCGTTTCCTTGATATATGCCGCCGTTGCGAGTATCATCCACAGCGGGTCGTCGTTGAAGTTGGAGCCAAGCTCGTGGTTGCCCATCTTGGTGAGAGGCTGGTACTGGTGATATGCGCCGCCGTCCTCGAGCATTGTCGCCGCGAGATCCATAAGACGCTCGCGCGCTCTTTCGGGAATCTGATGAACGAAGCCGAGCAGATCCTGATTGGAGTCGCGGAAGCCCATTCCT
>CAMEPN010000210.1 GCA_945931735.1 uncultured Clostridia bacterium | reverse complement strand
CCAGTTCTCCGAGGGCAACCGTCCCCATGCTGAACCAGAGCGGCTCGCCACAGAGGAAAAGCTCGATCCCGACGATCACGCCGTTGCTGACAACGGGGAGAAGAGCCGCGAGCCATATGTTCGGCATATAGTACATGGGAATAACCGCGACAGCCGTTGCGAGCGTTCCGAAGATGATGTCGTAAATTCCGAACGGGCTGAACAGGTTCGCGATAAGGCAGCCGAGCGTCAGCGGCACGCAGTAGTCCTTTCTGTAAAAGCACAGCAGGACGAGCAGCTCGGAAAATCTGAACTGTATCGGGCCGTAGGAAATCCCCGACAGAGCCAGCGTGAGCGCCGCGTAAATCGCCGCGACAAGCGCGAGCCTTACGATGTTTTTCGTGTTAAAGATCTCATTTTTGGGCATAAAAAAACTCCTTGTTTTTTAACGGTGGTTAGCAAAGACAACACCGTATTTAATTTTCACCGCTTCTGCGGCTTTTTTATTATAGCATACAACCGAAGAAAATGCAAGCGTTTTTTTCGGGTTTATTGCGCAAATATAACAAAACGAGGTGATTTTTCGGGGGCGCTATCCGGCGGCGCCCGCTTTCCGCGCGGCGGAGGGCGTTTTCCCCGTGCGTTTTTTGAACTGCCGCATGAAATGCACGTCGTTTTCGTAGCCGCAAAGCTCCGCGACCGCGCTTACGGACAGCGCGGTGTTCTTCAGATAATATTCGGCAAGCTCCGTTTTTGCTTTAAGGATATCCTCGTAGCAGCTAACGCCGAATTCGCTTTTGTACAGCGTCTGGAAATAGGACGGGCTGAGCGACATTTTCCGCGCAAGCTCCTCGACTGTGAAATGCCCCGCGGGATTTCCGTATATCTCGGCGCGGAGGGCGCGCAGGCGGTCGCTGTGGTGGTTTTTCGGGGAATTTCCGCCTGTTTCCGCCGTTTTCGCGATAAGCAGCCGAAGCAGCAGGTCGACGCATTCCGCGCGCGTGTCCGAAACGCTTTCCAGCCGCAGCAGCTCGAGCACCCTTTCCGCGTCGGACAGCGACGGCACGGCGAACGGCGTATCAAACACCGCGCCCGTCTTATCGAAGAATATATCATTTTCTGCGCAGTCGAAATGCACCCAGTGGTCAATGTATTCCGCGCCGGTCCCGCCGTATATCTGCGGCGTGCCTTTGGAGTAAAGTATGGCGCTGCCCGCGGGAAGCTTCTGCCTGTTCCCCGCGGTAACAACGTATGCGGGAGTGCAGAAAATAAGCAGCAGGTTGTCCCCCGAGCCGTTCGGGCGGTTTATCGAGAAGCTCCCGTCGTGGCGGTAGCCTATTCCCATGGAATGGAGCAGCATATGTTTCCTCCGAAAAAAGTATTATGTATCAGTTTTATTGTATTATATATCATTGCGGCGGATATGTCAATTGTTTATAATGAAATCAACAAATATTTCAAAGGAGATATCCCATGAAAACAGTTAAGCTCACCATTAACCCGATGGACAAAAAAAGCCATATCAACCGCGAAATTTACTCGAATTTCTCCGAACACCTCGGACGCTGCATTTATGACGGCATTTTTGTCGGAAAGGACAGCGATATCCCGAACATCGAGGGCTTCCGAAAGGACGTTGTAGACGCGCTGCGGGAGATAAAGCTGCCTGTTCTGCGCTGGCCGGGCGGCTGCTTTGCGGACGAATACCACTGGAAGGACGGCATAGGCGAGCTGTCCTCGCGCAAGAAAATGGTAAACACCAACTGGGGCGGCGTTGTCGAGGACAACAGCTTCGGCACGCATGAGTTCCTGCGCTTCTGCGAGCTTGTCGGCTGCGAGCCGTATATCAGCGGCAACGTCGGCAGCGGCACCGTCGAGGAACTGTCCCAGTGGATAGAATATATCACGTTCGACGGCGTATCTCCTATGGCGGAGCTGCGGAAAAAGAACGGGCGCGAGAAGCCGTGGAAGCTGAAATACCTCGGGATAGGAAACGAGAGCTGGGGCTGCGGCGGGTCGATGACCCCGGAATACTACGCGGACAACTACCGCCGCTACGCGACATTCTGCCGCAATTACAGCGGGAACGAGCTGTTCAAGATAGCCTGCGGCCCGAACGCCGACGACTACCACTGGACGGAAACCATAATGAAAACGCTTAACAGGTGGAACTGCAGCGGCATTTCCCTGCATTACTACACCGTCCCGACCGGCGACTGGAACCACAAGGGCAGCTCTACCGAATTTGACGACAAGGAGTATTACGACACTATATCCCGCACGCTCCATATGGAGGAGCTTGTTACCCGCCACAGCGGGATCATGGACAGATACGACCCCGAAAAGAAGATCGGGCTTATCGTGGACGAATGGGGCACATGGTACGACGTCGAGCCGGACACCAATCCGGGCTTCCTTTATCAGCAGAATACAATGCGCGACGCGATAGTGGCGGCGATAAACCTCAACATATTCAACGCGCACTCCGACCGCGTGTACATGGCTAATATAGCGCAGGCGGTGAATGTGCTTCAGGCGGTGCTGCTGACAGAGGGGACAAAGACGGTCAAGACCCCGACCTACCATGTTTTCGACCTATACAAGCGCCATCAGGACGCCGAGCTGATTTACAGCCATGTCGAGAACGAGAGCGCCGCGGACGGCGTTCCCTGCCTGTCGCAGTCGGCGAGCGTGGGCGAGGACGGGAGGATAACCGTGACGATATCCAACTGCTCGCTTGACAGGGAGTTCAGCATTGAAACAGGCGCGGCGTTCGGCAGCGTGAAGTCCGCCGAAGGGCGCATTCTCACCGCCGACGTACACGCCCACAATGATTTCAATGCCCCCGAAAACGTAGTCATAAAGCCGCTTGAGGTCAGTTGCGAAAACGGCGGCGCGGCGTTCGTTCTCCCCGCGTGCAGCGTTGCGGAGATAGTTCTTTCGGTATGAGTACAGCTGAGCAAACGCCGAACAAACAAGATCAGCCGCGTTCGGGTATAGGGACGGATACAATCGGTGTTGACAGTCGCGGCAGAAAGCCCTGCCGCCGCTGCCTGTCAACGGACATAGGCGACAAGGCGCTTTCGCAGGCTATCGCGGAGCGCATTGCGGTCATTCCCGAGGAGCAGCGCGCGGACGAGAGCACCTATAAAATGCGGCTTGACATCTGCCGCGCCTGCGGGAGCCTCAACAGCGGCACCTGCGCGAAATGCGGCTGCTATGCGGAGATACGCGCTGCGCGGAAAAACGCGTATTGTCCCGACAGCGCTAGAAAATGGGGGTGAGCTGGTTGAAGCTTGCGGTGCTTAGCGATATTCATTCGAATCATACCGCGCTGGAAAGCGTATTCGAGTATATTTCGGGGAAATATTACGATATGTATATTTTTCTCGGTGATTACGTTACCGACTGCCCCTATCCGCAGAAAACGTTGGCGCTGCTTAGGGAATTTTCGGCGGGACGGCGCTGCGTATTTATCCGCGGAAACCGCGAGGATTATTTGATAAATCACAGGAAAGACGGCGGCATTTGGGAGTACGGCTCGAAAACGGGGGCGCTTAAATACACATACGAGAATTTGAGCGGCGAAGAGCTTGACCGATTTGCGGAGATGCCGATTTCCATGCGGATAGAAACCGAGGGCTGCCCGCCGTTTGTGGTGTGCCACGGCTCGCTCGAGAGCAGCAATTACCTTTTCCACACCGAAACGCCCGAGGCGGAGGAGATGGCGCAGCGGCTGGACTGCGGGCTTATGCTCTGCGGGCACTCGCACATTCCGTACATTTTCAGACACAGCGGGAAGATGATAGTCAATCCCGGGGCGCTGGGTATGCCGGTGAACAGGCAGAACCGCGCACAGTTCGCGGAGGTCACGTTCGACGGCGAATGGCGTGCGGAGATAATTTCGGTGGAATATGACATAGAAAAAGAGGTCGCGGAGTTCGCCGAAAGCGGGCTGCTCGAAAAGAGCGGGCTTTGGGGCAGAGGGCTTATCGGGACGCTCCGCGAGGGCGTGAATTACACGGTGATGACGGTGCGCGAGGTCGAGCGGCTGTCAAAGGAAACGGGGCTTCCCGTGACCGACGAGGGGCTGTGGGCGCGGGCGGCGGAGAATGTCGGCGTGCCGGAGATATGAAAAACGGGGGCAGCGCAAACTGCCCCCGACAGCTTGTCGAGAAAGTCAATTTTGCCTGCGAAGCAGGCTTTTGAAATCAGTTTTTTGCCACGGGTT
>CAMEPN010000209.1 GCA_945931735.1 uncultured Clostridia bacterium | reverse complement strand
CGTTTGTCAACAGCTGAAAGGGTGTTTTTTATAAATTTGGCTAAAAAAATTTTTCGGGGCATAGGATATTTCCTGTGCGCGGTCTTGCTTTTGCTTTGCATACTGCTTGCCGTGCTGGCTGCGGGCTTCGGCTCGGGCGGAACGGTCAGGCTGCTTGGGTTTAATTTCTTTGTTGTCGATTACGACGGGATAGAGCCGGTGCCGCAGGGCAGCGTTGTTATCGCGCGCGACTGCCGCCCGTATGACCTCGAGGAGAATGAGCTGGCGCTGTATAACAGGAGCACCGACAGCGGAAGCGTGCCTGCGCTCGGGTATGTCGACGAAATACGCATGGACGACGGCGTGTATTACATAACCGTTTCAGTCGGGAATGACGCTTATGAATTTTCGGAAAGAGATCTTATCGGCAGCGCGGAAAAGTGCAGCGAGATACTCGGCAGTATCATAGGCTTTTCGCGCACTCCCGTCGGTATTCTGGTCATTGCGCTGCTGCCGTGCGCTGCGCTGATATTATACGATATTATTAAAGCCGCAGCGGCGCGCAGACCGCTTCCCGAGGTCGTTCCGCAGCTCAAGAACGCTGCCGACGGCTCGGACGAGCCGGAAAATGCCCCCGCTTCGGGTATAACCGTCAAGCCCGACGGAAACGCAGCCTATTCGCGAAACGGCGCGCCAAGACCTGCCGCGTCCGCCGACAGCGTGCTTTTCTCATACGCGGGCAGACAGCGCGGGGCGGATATAATCCCGCCTACGGACAAGCGTGCCGATGATAAAAAAACATCTTCGGCTTCGGTGAGCGAGCGCGCCGCTGCCGTTAAGGACGAAGCTTTCTTCGGCTCGGCTCACGATACTGAAACCGAAAAATCCTCCGCAAAGGCTCATGGAGCGGCTGTTGTAAATTCGGGCGTTAAATCAAGCGAAAGCTCCGTCGGCAAATCGCACGGAAAAACCGCTGCAAAAACAGATACGACCTCGTCCGTGCCCGCTCCTACGGCGATAAAGCGCTATATGGACAGCGCGGTCAATTCCGACGGCGCGACCGCCGAGCTTCCCGTAATAACCAAAAAGAAGCAGAGCGACGCATTTTTCAGCCAGTCCGGCGCGCCGCAGATTGCCTCCAGACGTTCTGCGTCGGCGGAAAAGAGCGCAAAGGCGGTCATTGACCTTGAGGACGCGCTCGCCACCGCAGAGGAGCGTTCGCGCCATTCCGCACAGCGCGAAGCCGCGGGCAGGCGCAGCTCCGAAATACTTGCCGCCAAAAGCGTGAGCGACCTTATCACCGAGGACGACGATACGCTCGACAGGAGCAGGTACGAGATAGACGATATCCTCGCGGGCATTGACCGCAGAAAGAAGCAGTGACGCATGGGCAGGCTTAAAAACCTCGCTGCTGCTGCGGCAATGCTGTGCGTTCCGTGCGCGGCGGTGCTCTCGGCGGCGTTCGGGGTCATTGGCTGGGACGCCGCGACGGTCATTGCGGCGGTGATGTGCTGCGTGCCATTCTTCCTTTCGTTCGAGAAGCGTGCGCCGTCCGCGCGGGAGCTTGTTCTTGCGGCGGTAATGACCGCGTTTTCGGCGGCGGGTCGGTTCATTTTCGCGCCGATACCTTTCTTTAAGCCCGTGACCGCGATAGTCGTGCTGGCGGCAATGCACCTCGGTCCGCAAACCGGGTTCATGGTCGGCGCGCTTTCGGCTGTTGTGTCGAATATTTACTTCGGACAGGGCGCGTGGACGCCGTTTCAGATGTTCTGCTGGGGCTTTATCGGGTTCCTTGCGGGGGTATTGAACAGGAAGGGCGTGCTTGAACGTGCGGTGCCGCTGGCGGCTTACGGCGTGTTTTCGGGCGCGGCTTATTCGGTCGTAATGGATATCTGGACTGTGCTTGCCGCGGACGGGACTTTTTCTGGTACAAGATGGACGGCGGCGATGATATCCGCGCTTCCCGTTACGGCGGTCTACTGCGTGTCGAATGTGATATTCCTGCTTGTACTGAGGAAGCCTGTCGGGAAGCGGCTCGAGCGCATAAAGAAAAAGTACGGTGTGTTTTCGGCGGCGGATACGGAGCAGGCTCAATAGCTTTACAATGCGGATTTGCCTTAATATCAAACAGCATATCGTCCCCCGAGAGCTTGCCGGCTTCTCGGGGCAATTTTTTTGTCAGTCCGGTCGGCAAAATAATTATAAAAAATCCCGTAATTATATTGAAAAAAACACGAAAAAGTGTTATACTATTAAGATGAGTATATATGTGATGGAGAAAGGCGGTGGCAGAGTGGATATACAGGTCGGAGATGTGCTTGTGATGAAGAAGCCGCACCCGGGCTGCGGCAGCACTCAAATGAAGGTAATGCGCGTGGGCGCGGATTTCAGGCTGACCTGCGCGGGCTGCGGACACAGCTTCATGATACCCCGCTCGAAATGCGAGAAGAAGATACGCTCCGTTATCCGCAATGAACAAAGCGCCGGAGGAACAGATGACAGATAAACTTAAAATGGCGGAGGCAAGGTACGACGAGATTAACGCGAAGCTTTCCGACCCCGCCGTTGTTTCGGACAATAAGCTTTACAGGGAGCTTATGCAGGAGCATAAGGAGCTTACCCCTCTGATAGAAACCTACCGCCTTTACACGGCGGCGGAGAAGAATTTCGAGGACGCAAAGGCGCTTCTCGCCGAGGGCGGACTTGACCCGGAAATGCGCGAGCTGGCGCAGGGCGAATATAACGAAAGCAAGGCGCTTATGGAGCGGTATTCGGAGGAGCTTAAAATGCTGCTTCTGCCGCGCGACCCCGACGACAACAAGAGCGTTATCATGGAGATACGCGCGGGCGCGGGCGGGGAAGAGGCTGCGCTTTTCGCAGGCTCGATGTTCAGAATGTATTCGATGTACGCGGCGCGGCAGGGCTGGAAAACCGACCTTATCGGCGCAAATCCCACCGAGCTTGGCGGCTATCGCGAGGTCAGCTTCAGCGTTGAGGGCGACGGGGTGTATTCAAAGCTGAAATACGAAAGCGGCGTTCACAGGGTGCAGCGCGTTCCCGAAACGGAGTCGCAGGGGCGCATTCAGACCTCGACGGTGACTGTCGCGGTGCTCCCCGAGGCGGAGGAGGTCGATGTCAGCATAGACCCCGCCGACCTCACCGTGCAGACCTTCCGCTCGAGCGGCGCGGGCGGTCAGCATATAAACAAGACCGAGTCCGCGATACGAATTATCCACAACCCGTCGGGCATAGTTGTTGAGTGTCAGGAGGAGCGCTCCCAGTTCAAGAACAGGGAGAAAGCCATGAAAATGCTTTATACCAAGCTTTACGACATTCGCCTTACCGAGCGCGACAGCGCTATCGCCGAGGAACGCCGCATTCAGGTCGGGACGGGCGACCGCTCCGAGCGGATACGCACCTACAATTTCCCGCAGTCCCGCGTGACCGACCACAGGATAGGGCTTACGTTGTACAAGCTCGACGAGATGATGAACGGCGGCTGCGACGAGGTGTTCGACGCGCTCCGCGTGGCGGATATGACCGCAAAGCTGCTTAACACCAAAACTTAACAGGAAGTGTTGATATGACTACGAAAATACTGCCGTTCAGCGCAGAGAGCGCCGCGGCGGCAGCGGAAATACTCCGCGGCGGCGGGCTGGTCGGGATACCGACGGAAACCGTATACGGGCTTGCAGCCGACGCTCGGAACGAAGCGGCTGTCCGCAGCATTTTTGCCGCCAAGGGCAGACCGCAGGACAACCCGCTGATAGTACACATCAGCAGCATGGAAATGCTCCCGCCGCTCGTGCGGGAAATACCCCCGATGGCGCTCGAGCTTGCAAAGCGCTTCTGGGCAGGACCGCTTACCATGATATTCCCGAAATCGGAGGTTATCCCCGACGCGACCAGCGGCGGGCTTGACACCGTGGCGGTGAGAATGCCGTCGTCGGAGGCGGCGCGGGCGGTCATTGACGCGTGCGGGTTTCCGCTTGCGGCTCCGTCGGGTAATATTTCGGGCAAGCCCAGCCCCACGACTGCGCAGCACGTCTTTGATGATATGGACGGGAAAATTCCGTTAATAATCGACGGCGGCGAGTGTTCCGTAGGGGTCGAGAGCACCGTTGTCTGCTTCAGAAACGGGAAGATACACATTCTACGCCCCGGAGGGATAACCGCAGAAATGCTTGCGGAATGCGGCGAGGTCGAGGTCGACAGGGCTGTCACCGCGCAGCCCGAAGCAGGC
>CAMEPN010000208.1 GCA_945931735.1 uncultured Clostridia bacterium | reverse complement strand
TACGGATAGCGCGTCACTTGAATTAATGTACTCTCACTTTGGTTGGCGCTCATTTTGCTGCCACGCTGCGCGGAGCGCGGGGATTTGGGCGCTCTCAACGCCTAACGATTTCACATGGGAAAGGCGCTGTTTTTGGCGGCGCGCTGTTTTTTGGGGGGATGACTTTAGTTTAAGTATATACATTAGCTAAAAATAATGCCTTATTTTCTACAAATTGCTTAAAAATGGGGTTTATCCTTGACTTTTGTATGCAAATAATGTATAATTCTTGATAGGGTCTTTATTTTGCGGCACAGGGTCGCATTAACACAAAAAAGGAAAATATATGGATAGAAAAATAACCGTAAACATGATGTCGAGCGCGACAAAGGTCAAGGGACAGGGCGTCGGCTCGGCATACATAGAACAGGTGAGTCTGATAAAGAGTATGTCGGACAAATACGAAGTGACCGAGGGCGCGCGGGTATACCCCGACATAACCCACTATCACACGCTCAACCCCGACTTCTACCTTTTCAGAAAATTCCGCACGAAGAACGGCAGGTCTGTCGGATACGTCCATCTCCTGCCCGAAACGGTGGACACCAGCCTTTGCATACCCAAGCTCTTCAAAAAGGTATTTTACCGCTACATGATAAGCTTTTACAAGAGCATGGACTATCTCGTGACGGTCAACCCGTATTTCATCGGGCGGCTGGCGCATTACGGCGTGGACAGGTCGCGCGTGACATATATACCGAACTATGTTTCCTCCGAACAGTTCCACCCGATATCCGACGAAGAAAAGGCGGCGCTTAAGCGGAAGTACGGTCTGCCCGAGGGAAAATTCACGGTAGTTTGCGCGGGTCAGCTTCAAGTCAGAAAGGGCGTTTTTGATTTCGCGGAGCTTGCGCGGCGTATGCCCGACGTTACCTTTGCGTGGGCAGGCGGCTTTTCGTTCGGCAAAATGACCGACGGGTACAAGGAGATAACCGAGCTGTCCAAAAATTCGCCCGAAAACCTGCATCTGCTCGGAATGATAGAGCGCGAGGACATGAACGGCATATACAACGTTGGCGACGTCATGCTGCTCCCGTCGTTCGAGGAGCTGTTCCCTATGACGATACTGGAAGCCATGTGTGCGCACACGCCGATACTTCTCCGCGACCTTGACATTTATCCCGATATTCTTTTCGACTTCTACCGCGCGGCGGACAGCGTCGACGGGTTTGAAAAGGTGATACGGCAGATGATGACGGACGCGGAATTTTACGCGAAGTGCGTCGACGACTCCCGCCGCGGGAACGAATTTTACTCCAAAGAGCACGTCACGAAAATGTGGGACGAATTTTACACCATGGTGTACAACTCTATCGGCGACAAGAAAAAGAAATAACAAAAAGGGGCTGAGCAAGCCCCTTTAGTCTGTCGAAAAAGTCTAAAGACTTTTCCGACAGAGAGCATCCGCACTGCGCGCACGGTTTGGCGGCTATGCCGCCAAACCGCACACTTGCGCGGATAGAAGTGTTTTTTGCCCCGGGAAACCCGTGGCAAAAAACGGATTTCAAATGCCCGCTGCGCGGGCAAAAAACACTTTTTCGACAAGCTGAAGGGGCTGAGCAAGCCCCTTTTTTATGCGAAAACTGCCCCCGAGTGAAAGTCCCGGAGGCAGCAACTTATTTTGTTGTAACGCCCGCGCCGAACGGGCGCAAGCCCTTTGATCACGCGGCGGTAAATTTTATTCCGCCATTATTGTGCAAAGCTTATTTGTAAATCCGACAGGGTCCTCTATGGGCATACCCTCGATAAGCAGCGCCTGATCGTAGAGGATATCGGCGTACTCTGCCGCCTTGTCCTTGTCGCTCTCGAAGAGGGACTTGAGCTTTGCGAAGATGGGGTGGCTCGCGTTTATTTCGAGTATCTTCTCTGCCTTTGCGCCCTGATCGTTAGGCATTGCGGAAAGCACCTTTTCCATTTCGACGGACAGCATACCCTCGCTGGTGATGCAGACGGGGTGGGTCTTGAGCCGCTGAGAAAGCTTGACCGCCTTTACCTTACCGCCGAGCTTTTCGGTCATGAAGTCAAAC
Source organism: uncultured Clostridia bacterium (assembly GCA_945931735.1). GTDB lineage: Bacteria > Bacillota > Clostridia > Oscillospirales > Ruminococcaceae > CAG-115. The sequence goes on along the minus strand of CAMEPN010000208.1, from coordinate 2,177 downwards.
AGCGCCTTGTTATCCTCCTCAGCCTTTTTGATCTCCTCTTTCTCCTCTTCGGTTTCAAGACCGAGGTCGTCGGAGGATACCGACTTATATTCCTTGCCGTCATAGTCGTGCATCATCTGTACGCAGAACTCGTCGACATGGTCGGTGAAGTAGAGTATCTCGTAGCCCTTGTCCTTAACAAGCTCGGTCTGCGGCAGGCACTCGATACGCGAAACGCTGCTTCCGCTTGCGAAGTAGATGTACTTCTGCTCCTCCTTCATGCGGGAAACATACTCCTCGAGCGTGGTGTAGCCGCCGTTGCTGCTCTTGAACAGTAGCAGGTCCTGAAGCTCGTCCTTTGCGCCGCCGAAGCTCTCGTAGATGCCGTATTTGATCTGCGTGCCGAATGCCTCGAAGAACTTTTCGTACTTCTCGCGGTCGTTTTTGCAGAGCTTTTTCAGCTCGTTCTTAATAGACTTTTCGAGGCTCTTTGCGATTATCTTGAGCTGTCTGTCATGCTGGAGCATTTCACGTGAGATGTTCAGCGACAGGTCCTCGCTGTCGACAAGACCCTTTACGAAGCTGAAATAATCGGGGAGCAGGTCGGCGCACTTTTCCATTATCATAACTCCGCCCGAATAAAGCTGAAGCCCCTTTTCATACGACTTTGAATAATAGTCATACGGCGCCTTTGAGGGAATGTACAGCAGCGCGCTGTATGTCGCGGTACCCTCTGTTTTGGTGTGGATATGGAGCAGCGGGTCGTCGTAGTCGTAGAATTTCTCCTTGTAGAAGCTGTTGTAGTCCTCGTCCTTAAGCTCGCTCTTGGACTTCTTCCATACGGGGGTCATTGAGTTGAGAGTTTCGGTTTCGATGTACTTTTCGTACTCGTCCTTGGAGCCTTCCTTGAGCTTCTCGTGCTCAACGTCCATTCTGATAGGATAGCGGATATAGTCGGAATACTTCTTTACGAGGGACTTTATCTTATACGGAGTGAGGAACTCGTCGTAATTCTCGTCGTCGGTATTGTCCTTTATTTCAAGGGTTATCTGCGTACCGCAGGCGTCCTTGTCCGCGTCGGAGATAGTGTACCCGTCGACGCCCTCGCTCTGCCACATATAGGCGGTATCCGCGCCGTATGCCTTGGAAATAACGGTAACGCGCTTTGCTACCATGAACGCCGAATAGAACCCGACGCCGAACTGTCCGATGATATTCACGTCCTCGGTCTGCTCGTTCTCGTTCTTGAACGCAAGCGAACCGCTCTTCGCGATAGTTCCGAGGTTATTCTCCAGCTCGTCCTTTGTCATGCCGATACCGTTATCGGAAATAACGAGCTTACGCGCGTCCTTGTCCGCTTCAATGGTTATCGCAAGGTCGGAACGGGTTATTCCGATGTTCTCGTTCATCGACTTGAAATACAGCTTGTCCATAGCGTCGCTCGCGTTAGAGATAAGCTCGCGCAGAAATATCTCCTTATGCGTATAGATCGAATTGATCATCATTTCAAGCAGGCGCTTCGATTCCGCCTTAAACTCCTTTGTTTCCATGAAAAATCAGCTCCTTAAATATATTTTATTTCTTTATAAACAACAATTAGCACTCTCTTTCTGTGAGTGCTAACTATATTATACACCATTTTTCAAAAAAATCAAGAGGTTTTTTTATAATTGCAATATTTTTGCGCGGGGGCGCCCGCTGACCCCTTTATAAAGGCGGCGGTCTGAAACGCTTTTTATTGGAAATTTGTTTTTCTTGTGTTGTCACACGAAGGGTTTCCCCCACTTTCCGTGTGACAACACAAGAAATTCAATTTAACAAAGAAAAGTGGTTCAAGGCAATGCCTTAATTTCAAATGCCCGACGGTGCTAAAGCGTCAATTTTGCGATAAAAGACTGAATTTTGCAATAAAAAGCCGAAAAGGCTCTTGAAAATTGTTTCGCACAATGGTATAATAAAGAGGATAATATTTATAAGCGTATCGCGAAAGAGAACAAAGAGAAAACGGAAGGAAATAAAGTAATGGAAACAAAATACATTTTCGTCACGGGAGGCGTCGTTTCGGGTCTTGGAAAAGGAATTACCGCCGCGTCGCTCGGAAGGCTCCTTAAAATGCGCGGCTACCGCGTGACTATCCAGAAGTTCGACCCGTATCTTAACGTTGACCCGGGAACAACGAGCCCGTACCAGCACGGCGA
>CAMEPN010000207.1 GCA_945931735.1 uncultured Clostridia bacterium | reverse complement strand
CTGCTCCGAGGCGATTGTAGTTATTTTGTCGTGGTATTCCGCATTTATTACCGCGCCGAATTTCAGGTCGCTGGTTTCAAACTCCTCCCACTCGGCATAGCAGCCCTCCCTTTCGGGGATATCGGGTATATCGCTCTGCGGAATGCTCTCGCCGTAGGCATAGACGCGCTCGGCGACTATTGCTCCGTCTGCGACAAAAATGAGCTTTATTTTTGAAAATTCCTCGGGAACATAATCAAGCGTCAGCAGCTTTTCGTAGCTCACCTCAAACGCTTTTGTACGGTAACTTACGCCGTCAACTCCGCCGATATCGCTGTCCGCATAGACGTTATGCGAAAGCTCTCCGTCCGCATAGCCCGCAACGGAGCCGACATACTCCGTCGCAGAGATTATCCTGACAAACGCGCGGCAGTCTGTGATATTGCACCCCTGCCCGACAATGCCGCCGACGTAGCTCCCTCCGCTTATTCGGCACATCGCGCCGCTGCGCAGGATAAGCGCGTCGGACTGCCCCGCAACGCCGCCTACGCAGTCGCCGCCCGTCGATTCGACATCGCCGTAATTATAGCTGTCCATCACGCAGCCTGCGGACATATCGCCCACAACGCCGCCCGCGCCGTTCTTTTTCGCGGTGACGTTTCCGTAATTCACGCAGCCGCTGACAACGGTGCGCAGCTTGTATAGGAAGTTTGAGGATTCGTCGCCAACGGTTTCTATCCCGTCGCTTTCGGGGTCGAAGGAATTTTCAACTCCCATACTGCCCGCGATACCTCCGACGTTTACATCTGCGCTGATTACGCCGTAGTTTACGCTGTCCGCGGTTTTTCCGCGCGCATATCCCGTCGTGCCGTCGGAGGAAATGTCCTCGGTATAATCTTCGATATCGGTGGAGGTGTTTGTTACATTGTCGATGATATCGACGATGATATCCTCAATGACCCCTATCTGCTCGTTTATCGCCTTTAAGTCGGCTTCAAGGATATCCGAAGTTCCCGCCGCCGATTTGTTGAGCCTGTCGAGGTCGTCGGTAAGAGCCTTGAGCGAATCGGAAAGCTTGTTTCGCGACGAGGTAAACCCGTTGTCCGCGCCGATAAACTCAATATTAGGCTTGCCGCCGAAATAATCAAGGATATCCCCTATCTCGTCGATAGCGCTGCCAAGCTTATCGGAAGCATTTTCCGCCAAGTCCATAGCGTCCGACGCGCTGTAACAAGCGGCAATTGCTGCGGCGGAAGCCCTGTCAAGATAGTCCCACGAGCTTTGTATCATGTCTACCGCCGCCTCGACGTCGCCGCTCGCGGCAGAAAGCCCGTCTGAAGCCTTTTTAAGGTAGTCGATAACGCTGTAAAGCGCGTCTATGTCAAGGTCGGGCGTTATGACGGCAGTATCGGTAATATTAGAAATATACTGCATATCTTTCTGAACATCATCTGCAACCTTTTGGATATCGCTGTCAAAGCGCTCCCATGCGTCGCTGCCTATAAGGTCGGACACTCCGCGCGCAAGGTCGGCAAGCGACTTTGTAAGCTCCGACATATCCTTAACGACAGCCTCAGACGACTCCGCGATCTCCTCGCCAAGCCCGTCGGAGAGCAGATCGAGCAGCTCTTCAAGGTACTTATCGTAATTGTCGGGGTCGTTATACATCTCCGTCAGCTTGTCGTTTACCTGCCCGAGCGCGGCATTAAGCCTGTCAAGGTCGTCGGACAGGTTTCCGGAAACTTCGGAAATATCCGCGAGCGAAGCTTTTATCTCCTCGAGTGCGGTTTTCGTCTGCTCGGAGCTTTCAAAGCGATCTATCGCTGTAAGCAGAGCATTCGCATTTTTCGCAAAGGAATTTACGATGTATTTTACAGTGAAAATATCGTCCTCGAGCGCTTCGAGCGACGACTTCATCTGGTCAGGGTCGCCAAGCCCCTTTTTAAATGCGGTCAACGCGTCGCTCAGCGCGTCGGCGGAAGTTTCAAGTTCATCTGCCGCGGCGGAAAAACCGTCCATCGCGTCAAAAATTATCTCCATTCCGCCGTCAAGCTCGTCGACAGCCGTTCCGAGAAGCACGCCCGCGTCGGACAGCTTGTCGAAAGCGGAGGAAATATCGTCCGCCGCCTCCCCGAAAATATCCGTGACAGGCTCGAGCAGTTCAATAAATTCGTCCACCCGCGCCATTATCTCGTTGACCTGATCCACGTCGGCGTTGATTATCCTGTCAGCCTCCTCCATCACGCCGTCGGTATCCTTTCGGATATCGTCCAGAGTTGAATTAAAGCCGTCAAGATCCTCCGTAAAAATGTCGGAACGCGCCCCGAAATCGTCGATAGTCTTGGCTACGAGATCGTTCAGCCTGTCAAGCTCGTCGTCGAGGTCGTCTAGCCTTTCGCGGGAATAGGTCAGCATAAAATGCGGCTCTGCCTGCCCGATTATACCCGCGACGTCCTTTCTGCCGAATATCTCGCCGTAATTCTCGCAGCCGCAGATATAGCCGTCCTGCCTGCCCGCAATGCCGCCTATATTGTACCCGACGTGCGGATAGCCGACCGTGCCCCTGTTCGTGCAGCCGATTATTGTCCCCGACGAATATCCCGAAATTCCGCCTACATCGGTCATATCCACCGCATTCTCTGTGGAATAGATATCCGAAATGCTGAGGTCGGACAGCTCGATAGAATCGTCGACATTGTTTGTATTAACAGACGCCGTGCTTTCGCAGGCGCGTATCGTGCCGTAATTCTTGCCCGAAATTCCGCCCGCAAAGTGGTTAGCCTGCACCCTGCCGTTCGCAGAGCTGTCCGTGATGATACCGCCCTCCTCGTTCACGCCGACAAGACCGCCGCATTCCTCCTTGCCGCGAACTATGCCGTTGAAAAAGCAGCCGATAATGCGCCCGCGGTTCACGCCCGCGATACCGCCGCATTCGACAGCCGTTCCCGCCGGAGATACGATTCCCGTCACCGTCAGGTTTTTAACGGAGCCTGTTTTCTCGATATATCGGAACAGACCCATGACCGAGCCGCTGCCCCCGACATTAAGCCCCGAGATAGTGTGCCCGCCGCCGTCGAAGCTTCCGCCGAAGCTCGGTATGGAGCTGATATTCCTGCCCGTAAGGCTGATATCTGCGGTAAGCACGAATTTCTTTCCGACGGAATAGCTGTCAAGGGTGCAGTTTTTCGCAAACTCCGCAAAATCATCAGCGCTCGAAATGATAACCGCGTCTGAAACCTCCGCAGCGCCTGCCGCAAACGCGCAGTATCCGCCCGATACGCTGCCGCACAGCATGACCGCGCAAAGCAGCGCCGCGCCGATTTTTTTCAGTTTATTCATGCGTCGGCACCTCCTTTGCTTTAATAGCTGCTACGTTTTCCGCAGCGCACCCGCTTCCGTCGGGAGGAGCTTCCGTTTCCGCCTGCTCAAGGCTCCCGCCTTCTATGCGCGCGTCGATATCCCCGACAATAACGCCGTTTACTATCGCGTCAATGCGCCCGTTGACGTATCCGCGAAAATGACCCGTAACAGCGATCCCGCCGCTGCTGATCTGAGTGCGCTCCCTCTTTTTGAGGGTAAACGAGCTTCTTTCTATGATAGTGTCCCCAAGTATAAGTATCTGCGGGAGAACGCCCATTACCAGTATAATGGAAACGATAGTTCCTCTGCCGAGGCATACGCCGATGGAAGAAATAGTGCCGTCGGTTGAGATTTGCCCGATGAGTATTCCCGCCATAGCGAGAATAGCGCCCGATGTAATGATAGTCGGGAATGCCTGATTGAGCGTTTCGGTTATCGCTTTTTTCAGCGGCATTTCCTTTTTAAGCTCCATATAGCGGCTGGAAATAACGATAGCGTAGTCGATGTTCGCGCCCATTTGTATTGAGCTTACGATTAGATAAGACAGGAAGAAAAGCGGCGTGCCCTCAATAGAGGGAACGGAGAAATTCATCCATATCGACCCCTGTATTACCGCGATAAGAAGCACGGGAAGCCCCGCAGACTTGAACGTGAACAGCAGGATAATGATAACAAACAGAGCGGAGAGTATGCTTATGATAAGGTTATCGTTGACGAACGAGGACGACAGGTCATAGTCCGAGGTAGAGTTTCCGACAAGGTAAACCTCGTCCGACGGGTAGAATTTCTCCGCTTCCTCGTGTATCGTGTTAAGGAAAGCGAAGGTTTCCTCGCTCTCCTCGGGAAGATCGAGAAATACGAGTATACGGGTGTAATCGTCCGTCTTAAGCTGCAAAAGCGCCTTGTTGAGCGTGTCGTGAAGT
>CAMEPN010000206.1 GCA_945931735.1 uncultured Clostridia bacterium | reverse complement strand
CCGCCTTTTTAACAACGGGGTAGTCGCTGTCGCTGCCCATGATTATGGCGACCTTTTTTGTCTGTGACATCCGATCATTCCTTTCAAATAAAAATAGCTGTATAAGGATACAGCTAAAAATTACAGTTTGATTTTGTGTGCACTTATTCTGTAAGATCCGGCCGATTTTTCAAATAAAGCGAAGTCAGACAACGTATACATCATCTTAATCTCCTATCGGTAAAAATTTACAGACCGCACTCGGCGGAAACATAAAAGCGCTATTCTTATTTTACAATAAAACTCTCGGAATTGCAAGTGGTTTTTGAAAATTTCAACGAAATATCTCAAATATGTGGAAAATACAGACACAAAATCGTCAATATACCATAGATATTGTATTCTTGCCCTTATTCGCAAGAACATTTTGACAAGGCACAAACGCTGCAATGTCACGAAAAAAGCACATTTTTAAAGCATACACGCTGTTCGCAGCCGTCGAAATCCCAGCTGTGAAACGCACCGCCGCCGCAATACAGCCTTGAACTGCAATCCGAGCATACCTTGCTGCGGCGGTCAAGCGACGCTCTGAAATAGCGGAAGCCGTAATACTCGGGAGGGTCATAAACATCTTGGTTCAGATTTGTGGAGGCGGGCGAATCAGGTTCTTTGGGAGGCGGGCCATATACGCCGCAGCCGTTCATATTAAGCGAAGCAACAAATGCCGTCGCCGCCAGCAGCGCCCTTTTCCCTTTTTGTTCATAAGCTCCTCCAAAAAAATCACAAAATGCGCGCGTCGTTTATGACAAGCCCGAACTTTACGCCGAGAAACTGCGCGGCGCTCCTGCAAAGGTCCATACGCGAGAGGAATATCTCGAAATATTCCATAACAGGGCTGATCTTCAAGTCGATGACAAGGCTCAGTATTATCTCCTTTTTGTCCTCGGAAAAGGAAAGCGACGACCTTTCCACGGCGTAATTCACGCGGTCATGGATATCCTTGGCGAGATTTTCGTCGCTGGGGACAAAGGGGCCGTCCTTGCTGCGCACGCGCGAACGGCGGACGTCGGACTTGTCCGCAATGATGAGCGCGGCGGCTATCGGAGTGACAGGCATCGCGGTGCCCTCGTCATGGTTTCCTATCGCGGAAACTATCTGCGATATCTCGTCGGCAGGCATTCCCATATTATCCAGCAGACGGAACGCCATGACCGCGCCGCTCTGCGCATGGTCAACGCGGTTGATAACGTTGCCGATGTCGTGCATATACGCCGCTATCTCCGCAAGCTCGCAGGTGCGCTCGTCGTAGCCGAGCGTGTCGAGTATCATATAAGCCGTTGCGGCTGCGCGCTCAACGTGCGCGTTGGAGTGCTCGGTGTAGCCGATGGTGTTCAGCGCGGCGTCTGCGTAGTTTATATATGTCTGGATGTCCTTGTTTTTGCGGATATATTCATAGGTGACATTGCTCATTTGTTCTACCTCTTTTTTGTTGCGTTTGCCCTATATGCGGCACTATACTTTTATTATAACAGATTTTTCTAATCATTTCAAGTGGGAAACCGCAAAAATGCGGCTTTTTTATGCAGTGTGGCATTCGCAAAGCAAATTTCCGAAAGAAAATTTTCAAGTTTCTATTGACACAAAAATCAAAAAATGCTATCATAATATCAGCAAACAAAATTTCTTAACGGAGGTAATAACCATGGCAAACAAATACGCAGGTACACAGACCGAGAAAAATCTTAAGGCGGCTTTCGACGGCGAATCCGGCGCCAGAAACAAGTATACATACTTCGCTTCCGTAGCCAAGAAGCAGGGCTTCGAGCAGATCGCCGCACTGTTCCTCAAGACAGCAGACAACGAAAAGGAACACGCGAAAATGTGGTTCAAGGAGCTTAACGGAATCGGCGACACCGCAGCTAACCTTGCGGCAGCAGCAGACGGCGAGAATTACGAGTGGACCGATATGTACGAGGGCTTCGCGAAAACGGCTGAGGAAGAGGGCTTCCCCGAGCTGGCGCAGAAATTCCGCATGGTCGCTGCTATCGAGAAGCACCACGAGGAGCGCTACCGCGCACTGCTCAAGAACGTTGAAACAGCCGCTGTGTTTGAGAAGAGCGAGGTCAAGGTATGGGAATGCCGCAACTGCGGTCACATCGTTGTCGGCACAAAAGCTCCCGACGTATGTCCCGTATGCAATCACCCGCAGAGCTACTTTGAGATAAGCGCAGAAAACTATTAATTACGCTGCGATATCTCGCCCCGTATAGGCATGAAGCTTTATACAAAACGATCCGCGCATGGTGCTCCGTGCGCGGATCTTTCTTATGCTTTAGGCATTTTCTTTCTTATGCTTTCGGCATTTTCTTTCTGATATCGTTCAGCCTGCTGAGCGCTTCGTTGAGCGTTTCGTCGCGCTTCGCGAAGTGCAGGCGTATATAGCGGTTCTCGGGCTCTTTAAAGAAGCTCGACCCCGGGACAGCGCCGACGCCGACGTATTCCGCGAGCCTTTTGCAGAACGCAAGGTCGCTTTCATATCCGAACTCGCTGATATCCGCAAGGACGTAATAAGCGCCCTCGGGGACAGTGTGCGTTATCCCTATGCGGTCAAGTCCGTCGAGAAACAGCCCGCGCATATGGGTATAATGCGCCTGTAATTCGAGGTAATAATCGTCGCCGAAATTCAGCCCGACGACAGCCGCCTCCTGAAGCGGTGCCGCAGCGCCCACCGTAAGAAAGTCGTGCACCTTCTTCACCCTGTCGATGACCTCGGGCGAGGCGATAACATACCCCAGCCGCCAGCCAGTTATGGAATAGGTCTTTGAAAGCGAGGAGCAGGATATCGTTCTCTCGCGCATTTTTGGCAGGCTCGCGAAATATATATGCCTGTGCGGCTCGTAAACGATGTGCTCGTATACCTCGTCGGTGATAACAAATGCGTCGTATTTCTCCGCAAGATCTGCGATGATCTTCAGCTCGTCATAGGTGAACACCTTTCCGCAGGGGTTGGACGGGTTGCAGAGGATAAGCGCTTTTGCGTTCTGCTTAAAGGCAGCCTCCAGCACGTCGGGGTCGAACGTGAACGCGGGCGGCTTAAGCGGAACGTATATCGGCTCTGCGCCCGAAAGTATCGCGTCCGCGCCGTAATTCTCGTAAAAAGGGGAAAATACGACCACCTTGTCGCCCGGGTTTGTGACAGAAAGCATCGCCGCCATCATCGCTTCGGTGCTTCCGCAGGTTACAACAACGTTTTCGTCGGGGTCAATGTCAAACCCCATGAGCCGCGACTGCTTCCGTGCGACAGCCTCGCGGAAATTCTGCGCTCCCCATGTGACCGCGTACTGATGAAAATCCTCGCGGCATACCTCGGCAAGGCGGTCGGTTATCGCTTTCGGGGGTTCAAAATCGGGAAATCCCTGCGACAAATTGACTGCTCCGTATCTGTTTGATATCCTTGTCATTCTGCGAATGACGGAATCGGTAAAATTCTCTGTTCTCGCTGAAAGCTGCGGCATATTCAGTTCCTCCGATGTCATTTATACTATATACGGTATATGTTGGCTTTATTTCATATACAATTATAAACAAGAAGTCTTACATTGTCAAGATGTTTAGCTATCACTCCGATAGGTTTTGTAGAAAATTGTAATTTTACACATATTCGGACTTTCAAATTAATAAAAAATGATGAAATTTAACATAACGGTTTACAAAAGGGAAAATCTGTGGTACAATTAACTTAGCAAGCAGTATCTTTTTTTGGAAAGGAATGAATAAAAATGTCCAAATCAATCTTTATCACAGGAGGAGCGGCAAGCGGAAAATCGCGCTGGGCAGCGTCGTACTTCTCTGCCTGTGATTATGTTCTCTATCTTAAGGCAGGGGGCGAGGTCGACCGCGACACCCTTAATCGAATTGATTACTCCAACAAGCAGAAGGGTTTGGAGTGGGACATCGTGACAGGGGCGGAAAACGACCCGGTGTCTTTGGTGACCGACCATAAGTTCGTTATCTTCGACAGCCTAAGCTCATACGCTTCATGCGTTATCAAACAGATGTATCCCGACGGTGAGCTTCCCGACGAGGCAGCGAAAAAGTCTGTCGAGCGCCGCATTATCGACGACATCAATATGCTCCGCGAAAGGGTTAAGGATAACGAGGGCGCTATGATAATCATAACCCTCGAAACAGGCTTTTCCGTTACGCCCGAAAACCGCTCTCAGGCTATGTACAGAGAAATACTCGGAAACGTTAACCAGCGTATCGCAAACACCTCCGACGAGGTATATTTCTCCGCGAGCGGTATTCAGTTTAAGATAAAATAA
>CAMEPN010000205.1 GCA_945931735.1 uncultured Clostridia bacterium | reverse complement strand
ATGCTTTTGTCAGCTACGATCGGGAGCGTAGGTTATTTTGAATTTGCAGACGCACTAAAACGGCAGTATATAGAAATTGCCAACGGCATTGCGGAATACACGGCGTCAGGTATTGAACCGGGGGAGCTTGACAAATATTTGGATAGCAAAACAGCAGATGATGAATACAATTTTATTCGTGAACAGCTCCAGCATACCGCGGACGCAGAGGATTGCAGCGTTATTTATGTCGCAAAGGTTCATACCGACTCAAAGGAGAGGGAATATATCTACAATGTTGTCAGCGAAAAAAGTGGCTTTTCACCCTATGATATCGGATTTCGGGATAAGATAGGCGAGGAGTTTCTGAGCGTTTATGATTCGATTCTAAAAGGCGAATCGGAGCTTCATAACTTTATGTACGCAAGGAACGGATACACCACAAGCGTATATCCGATTAAGGATGACGGCGGAAATACAGTCGCCATAGTCGGCGTTGTGAAGAACATGGAGCTGCTGAGTACTGCGAAAAACAGCTATATCGTTAAAGTACTGCTGCTCGAAGCCCTGATTGCCGTCGCAAGCGGAATTATCTGGACTGTATATATGAGACGCCGTATTGTCATGCCAATAAGGCAGCTAAATGAAGCCTCGCTTGGGATGGTGGAGCATCTGGAGGACGGCAAAGCTCCCGAGATTATCGTTAAAAATGACGATGAGATTAAGGATCTTGCGGATTCCTTCTCGAGGATGTACCGTGAAGTACAGGAATATATTGCAAAGCTTGAAACTGTCACAGCCGAAAAAGAACGGATCGGAGCAGAGCTTGACGTGGCGTCAAGGATTCAGACCTCCATGCTTCCGTGTGCTTTTCCGGCTTTCCAGAACCGTGACGAGTTTGATATTTATGCAACGATGAACCCCGCAAAAGAGGTGGGCGGCGATTTCTATGATTTCTTTATGGTGGACGACGATCATCTCGCTTTTGTAGTTGCCGACGTTTCTGGAAAAGGCGTTCCTGCCGCGCTTTTCATGGTTATAGGCAAAACGCTGATAAAGGATCACACCGGACTTCACGACGACCTTGGCGAGGTGTTCAGCGAAGTCAACAATATTCTCTGCTCATCCAACAGCGAGGAAATGTTCATCACAGCCTTTGAGGGCGTACTGAATCTTAAAACCGGAGAGCTTCGTTATGTCAACGCAGGACATGAGACGCCGTTCATATGCCATGCGAACGGAGTGTATGAGCCGTTCAAGCTAAAAGCAGGCTTTGTTCTCGCCGGTATGGAGGGAATCCGCTACAGAAGCGGCAGCGTGCAGCTAAATCCCGGCGATAAGATTTTCCAGTACAGCGACGGCGTTCCCGAAGCTATGAACAGCGAAAACGAACAGTACGGTATGAATAGGCTCGAAAGAGTGCTTTCGAAGAACAGCGATAAATCACCCACCGAGCTTCTTCCTGAGGTAAAAGCCGACTTGGACGCTTTCGTAGGTATGGCAGAACAGTTTGACGATATCACCATGCTGTGTGTCAGATTCAATTCAAAAGACAAAAAAGCAAATCTATCGGTCACTCCCGACAAAGCTTCTATCAAAACGGTTATGGAATTTGTTGGAAACATAATGGAGGAGTGGGAAGCGCCGATGAAGGTCGCAAACAAGGTGCAGATCGCTGTCGATGAAATCTTCTCCAATATCGTTTATTACAGTCAGGCGAAAAATGCCGCGCTTACCGTAACAAAGAGCGGCGAAGAACTGTGGCTTTTGTTTGAGGACGACGGTATACCGTATGACCCGACGACGGCAAAGGAACCGGACGTCATGCTGTCAGCAGATGAACGAGAGGTCGGCGGACTCGGTATATTTATGGTCAAAAAAATGTCGTCGAACATCCGTTACAAAAATACGGATGGAAAGAATGTGCTGACTGTTGTGTTTGGAATGGAATAGTATTTAATCAGGGAGATGGAAAATATGCGGGTGAATAACAAAGAACAAAGAGACAGTAGCTTTCGTCGAGGGAAGCATCAATTCCGCAAATTCGAAAGAGTTTGCAGATGCGCTTGCCGCTTTTCCGGGCGAGGCAGAGAGCATCACGCTTGACTATTTCGGGTGCAGCACAATAGAAGAAGCCGGGAAAACATATCCCGAAGTCAAGTGGCTTCATCCGCTGGCATGGTTCAGGTGCTGTACGAGTATGCTGAAGGGTAATCGCTGGGGAGAAGAAATGAGAAACAGAGCGCTTTGTCTGCTACGTGAAAGGCTGATTCCGTTTGTAGATAAGGAGGAAGCATTCCGTGCGTAAGCGAGAAACGAATGATTCTTATAAAAGCCAGCAAAGAGTTTCGTTCATCAGCTTTCTTGTAGAGCTGCCGAACTTTATTGCCGTAACTATTTCAGCAATCATATCGGGGTCATTGATTGTCTGGATGGATTTTGTAGATTCGCTCGGAAATGTGCTTAATTCCGGATTTGTCGCTCTGCTTTCAAGAAAGCTAAGCCGGAATCTGAAATACGAGCACCATTACGGCGTAGGCAAGATTGAAGCGATTTCCGCACTTTGCTGCGACGGAATCCTCATCTGCGGTCTGGTTCTGATGGTGATTTCGTCTGTAAATGATTTTATCTTACCGAAGGAACCGAGCGGACTCCTGATTTACGTTGTGTTTCTGAAAGTTATAAATGTGGCGTTCGATACTTTCTTTTTGCAGGCGCAATACAAAATCAAAAAGCAAAGTAGGACGACAATCGCTATCACAGAATTTCACACGGTGTTGAAAAGCTTTGCATTTGATACGGTCGCGCTGATTTCAATTCTTATATGCTGGCTGTTTCGCGGAGTACGTGCGGTATGGTATTTTTCTCCTGTAATATGTATTGTGCTTTCTGTTTGTTTTTTATCGGAGCAATTCAGAGAGCCAAGACTGCAGTAAATATATTAACCGACCGTACATTGCCTGAACAGGATCAAATTATAATACTGAATGTGCTTTCAAAATTTAACGCGCAGTTTGAGAATTGCGGAGCTGTAAACACCAGAAAAAGCGGCAATACCACGTTTGTTGATCTCGAATTGTCTTTCGGCGACCAAACGACCTATACCGAAATCAAAACGCTCTGCTGCGATATTCAAAAAGGAATTGAGGAGCAGATTGAAAACAGTAAAGTAAGCATCGTTATAAGCGACGGTTTGCTATAAAAATAAAAAAATGATTGAGAGGTTACTACTATGAGTCTTAAAATTGAAAAGAAAAACACGGAAGCCGCAGCGCTTGCCCTGATCGGAAGGCTTGACACGGTGACAGCCCCTGAGCTGGAAGCTGAGATAGTCGCCATTCTTCCCACCGCAGACTCGCTTGTGCTTGATATGGAGAAGCTTGATTATATTTCTTCGGCGGGACTGCGTGTAATTCTCAAAACGCACAAGGCTTTGTCGCCGAAAGCCGGATTAAAGCTGATTAACGTATCCGACAATGTCAAGGAGGTGTTTGAGATTACCGGCTTCTCGGACTTCCTGACGATTGAGTGACTAAAAAGCTATGAACACGCTGATAGAGAAACTGGAACTTCAGGCAAGAGAAAACCCTAAAGAAACAATACTGTTTGACGAAACGGTTACAAAGGGTATTACATACGAAGATTTACACGAGCTTAGCGGTAAGGTATATGCTTGGCTCAAGTATCAGGGCATAGGCAGGGAAGATTTTATACTGATAAATTTAGCGCGCGGCGTGCTTCCGGTTGTCGCTATAATCGGTATTTTGAAAGCCGGCGCAGCGTTCGCATTGGTTGAAGAAAATTATGCCCCCGAAAGAATTGAATATATAAGGAAAGATTGCAGCTGCAAATCCGAAATCAACCGCAACGCATGGAAAGAAATCTTAAAATGCGAACCGCTTGACGGTCATGAGCAAACAGATGCTCACGACGCCGCATACGCCATTTATACTTCCGGAACGACCGGAAACCCCAAGGGTGTGCTTCACGAATACGGAAATATTGAGGAATGCATAAGATCCGTAAATTACGAAGGGAATCCGATTATTTCCGAAAAGGACAGAGGCGCTCTGCTTGCTCCCATGAATTTTGTGGCGACGATTATGATGCTTTTCTGTGTGCTGTACTGCGGCGGATCCAGAGCATGAGCGTGGATGTCATCCAGTTCATCGCGGATGCGTATCGGTGCTTGAAGTATTGAAAAGGATTCAAATTCTTATCCGAAATCAAGGTCAGCAGGGAAGTATCTGTGGAGATTGTAAGCTGATTTTTTGAGTGCGCCTTGACAAGGTGGTCAAAACGACGATTTTCGTCAAAGACTTAAAGAACTTCC
>CAMEPN010000204.1 GCA_945931735.1 uncultured Clostridia bacterium | reverse complement strand
CCTGATACATCTTAACGGGGTCGTTGTCCTGCGCGCCGATTTTGTAAGCGGGTGTGGGGGCTGTCGGAGTGAGAACCACGTCCGCCTGCTCGAACACTTCGTTGTATTCCTTGATTATCTCCTGTTTAAGCGCAAGCGCTTTCTTATAGTAAGCGTCATAATAACCGCTTGACAAAGCGTAGTTTCCGAGAAGAATACGGCGTTTTACCTCCTCGCCGAAACCGCGCGAACGGCTGTCGCGGATAAGCTCGTCGAACGTTCTGCCCTCGCCGCGGAAGCCGTACTTGATGCCGTCGAAGCGGGAGAGGTTGGAAGCCGCCTCCGCGCAGGCGATAAGGTAGTATGCGGGGATAGCGTATTTCAGCCCGGGTATCGAGCAGTCGATAAGCTGCGCGCCCTGTGCCTCAAGGGACTTTGCTGCGTTTACGACAGCCTGCTTGACCTCGTCGTCGATGTCGTCGGAGTAGAACTCCTTGGGCATTGCGATCTTCATGCCCTTAATCGGCTGACCGAGCTTTTCGGTGAAGTCGGGGACGTCAACTCTTGCGGAGGTCGCGTCGTGCGGGTCGTGACCGCAAATCGCGTTAAGGACAACGGCGCAGTCGCGCGCGTCGGAGCAGATAGGTCCTATCTGGTCGAGCGAGCTTGCGAAAGCGACAAGCCCGTATCTCGAAACGCGCCCGTAAGTGGGCTTTATGCCCGTAACGCCGCAGAAAGAGGAGGGCTGGCGGATAGAGCCGCCTGTGTCGCTGCCGAGGGAAACGGGCGCGAGCGACGCGGAAACTGCCGCCGCCGAACCGCCCGAGGAGCCGCCCGGCACTCTTTCGGTGTCGTATGGGTTCTTGGTTTTCGCGAAAGCGGAGGTCTGCGTCGAGCCGCCCATCGCAAATTCGTCCATGCTTGTCCTGCCGAGGAGAACGTAGCCCTCGGCGTTCAGCTTGTCGATTACCGTCGCGTTGTACGGCGGGATAAAGTTTTCGAGCATTCTGCTGGCGCAGGTGGTTTTCACGCCGTCTATGCAGATGTTGTCCTTAACGGCTATCGGGATACCCGTGAGGGCGGTCGCCTTTCCGCTGTCGATAAGCTCCTGCGCGGCGGCAGCCTGCTCCATTGCCTTTTCGCGGGTAACGGTGATGAAGGACTGAAGCTCGCCGTCCTTCTGTTCTATTCTTTTTAAATATTCATCGCAAAGCTCTGCGGCGCTTATCTCCTTTGAGTCGAGCGCGGCGCGCAGGTCGCGTATTTTTGCGCGTATAAGATCCATGTGCGTCCTCCTTATTCAACGACCTTCGGAACAACATAGCAGCCGTCGGTATTCTCAGCGTTCTGAAGCAGCTTTTCCGTGGGGAAAGAGGGCTGCGCGACGTCCTCGCGGGTGTCGCAGAATTTTATGCTGTTGTTATCCTTGGTGTCGTCGTAGGTCAGGTCGAAGCTCTTTATCTCGTCCATAAGGTCGATAATGTCGCTCATCTCGCCCATAACCTTTTCAAGTCCCGCCTCGTCATAGTTGAGCTTGCTCAGCTCGCAGAGGTGCTGAATGGTTTTCAGTTCAATAGCCATGGAGATTTCCTTTCTTTTATTTTTATAGGACAGGCAGTCCGATTTTTTCAATACTATATATTATATACTATTTTCGGCGGATTTTCAAGTCCAATTCGGCAAATACGCAAATAAATATTTCTCCCGCCGCGATTTTGGACAATATGCCGAAAAAACTGAAGAGCGGCACGCTGTATTCTTGCAAAAAATACATATTCGCCCGCTATGGAGCAGCCGGTTCGCGATGCAAAGGGGAAAACACGTTCTCTTATATGGAATATAAAGGATAAAGTTCTTGTATATGTAAGTTAAATTGCTCTAAAATGAAAGTTTGAAAAAATATTCTTGCAAAAATCACTTGACAAGAGGTCGTTATAGTGGTATAATAACTTTGTCAATTAGCCTCGGCTGAATTTATCTGTGCTTTGGCACAAGCGAATTTAGGGTGAATGACCCATCGCGGTAGATCCGAGCGCGCGGCATATCATTGCTGAAATTTCGCACCGACGTCCGTTGCGTGGGCGCGGACATGAAATGCGGCATAATTATAAGGAGTGAGCTTATGTTAAAGAGAGAGGGAGAGGTAAGGATCCCCGCCGGCTGTGCTATTTCGGGCTTTATAAACAGAAGCGGAAGAAGAACTAACGGCAGCGTTATCGTTAATTCCATCGCCTGTATGCACGACCGTTCAAACGGTCTGGGCGGCGGCTACGCGGGCTACGGGATCTATCCCGAATACAAGGATCAGTACGCGTTCCATGTATTCTACGACACCAACGAGGCACGCATAAAGACCGAGGCGTTCATCGACAGGCATTTCGACGTCATCAATCTTTCAAGAATACCCACCAGAAAGCACCCGAACATAACAAACGAGCCGCTTATCTGGCGCTATTTCGTAAACCCTCTCCCCACAAAGCTTCAGGAAAGCCAGCTTGACGAGAGAACCTACGTTGCGCGCTGCGTTATCAAGATAAACGACGTTATCGACGGCGCGTATGTTTTCTCCAGCGGAAAGAACATGGGCGTATTCAAGGCAGTCGGCTACCCCGAGGACGTCGGCGACTTCTACCGCCTCGAGGAATACGACGGCTGGGCATGGACGGTGCACGGGCGCTATCCTACAAACACCCCCGGCTGGTGGGGCGGCGCGCACCCGTTCTCGCTCCTTGACTATACGATAGTACATAACGGAGAGATCTCCTCCTACGACGCGAACAGGCGATTTATCGAGATGTTCGGGTATAAGTGCAACCTGCTGACCGATACGGAGGTAATCACTTATATCATCGACTACCTCAACCGCCGCCTGAATATGCCGCTCGAGGACGTTGCAAAGGTCATCGCGTCCCCGTTCTGGAGCGAGCTGGAGAGCGGCTGCTTCAGTCCGGAGGAAACGGAGAAGATAAAGCATTTCAGAAATGTTTACTCCAGTCTGCTCATCACAGGACCTTTCTCGATAATCCTCGGCTTCAACAACGGCATCATGGCGCTCAACGACAGACTTAAGCTCCGCTCCATGGTCGCGGCGGAAAAGGGCGACACGGTATATGTGTCCTCGGAGGAATGCTCCATCAGGACGATGTGCCCCGATGTGGACAGAATATGGAGCCCCCGCGGCGGCGAGCCTATCATCGTAACGCTTGATAAGTGAAGAAAGGTGGAGTAAACAGTGGCTATAAATTTCATGAACCCTCTTTTCGAGGTAGTGCGCGATCCCGACCGCTGCATAAAGTGCCGCGTCTGTGAGCGCCAGTGCGCCAACGAGGTGCATAAATATGATCCCGATCTTGATAAAATGACCGCGAATCCGATGACCTGTGTGGACTGCCAGAGATGCGTATGCCTCTGCCCGACGCAGGCGCTGAAAATAAAGCCCAACGAGAACAAGTTCCGCGAGAACGGAAACTGGACGCAGAGCGTAATGGACGAGGTGTACAAGCAGGCGGAAAGCGGCGGCGTTCTCCTCTCCGCGATGGGCAACCCGAAGAACTACCCCGTATACTGGGACAAGATCCTGCTCAACGCATCGCAGGTAACCAACCCGCCTATCGACCCGCTTCGCGAGCCGATGGAAACAAAGACTTTCCTCGGAAAGAAAAATCAGAGCATTTCCTACGACGAAAACGGAAAGGCGCATTTTGAAAAGACTCCGTACCTCGAGCTTGACACGCCGATAATGTTTTCCGCAATGTCGTTCGGCTCGATAAGCAAGAACGCGCACGAGTCCCTCGCGAGAGCGGCACGGGAGCTTGGCACGTTTTACAACACCGGCGAGGGCGGTCTGCATCAGGACTTCTATCAGTACGGCGATAACACGATAGTACAGGTCGCGTCGGGACGTTTCGGCGTGTTCAAGGGCTACCTTGACGCGGGCGCGGCTATCGAGATCAAAATGGGACAGGGCGCGAAGCCCGGTATCGGCGGACATCTTCCCGGAATGAAGATAAACGACGAGATATCCCGCACCCGTATGATACCCAAGGGAACGGACGCTATATCCCCCGCGCCGCACCACGACATCTACTCTATAGAGGATCTGCGTCAGCTCGTATATTCCTTAAAGGAAGCTACGGCATATAAGAAGCCCGTGATAGTCAAGGTGGCGGCCGTTCACAACATCGCCGCGATAGCAAGCGGCATCGCGAGAAGCGGCGCGGACATAATCGCCATAGACGGCTTCAGAGGCGGCACGGGCGCAGCGCCCACCCGCATCAGGGACAACGTCGGCATCCCCATCGAGCTTGCGCTGGCGGCGGTGGATACGAGGCTGCGCGAGGAGGGCATACGCAAC
>CAMEPN010000203.1 GCA_945931735.1 uncultured Clostridia bacterium | reverse complement strand
AGTGCTGAATAAATAGCCCCAAATTCCCCTACCTTTGTAAAAATTCTGTTCTAAACCCATGAACGATTTCAAAGAAATCCGCATAGCCGTAGCCGGCACTGGCTACGTAGGTCTTAGCATAGCCACCCTCCTCGCCCAGCACCACGAGGTAACCGCTGTCGACGTAGTCCCCGAAAAGGTAGACAAAATAAACCACCACATCTCACCCATTCAGGACGAGTACATAGAAAAATACCTCGCGGAGAAGGAGCTTGACCTCACCGCAACGCTGAACGGCGAAGAAGCCTATTCCGACGCGGATTTCGTCGTTATCGCCGCGCCGACCAACTACGACCCGAGGAAGAATTTCTTCGACACTTCCGCGGTGGAAGCGGTGATAGAGCTTGTCATGAGGGTAAATCCCGAGGCGGTAATGGTAATCAAGTCGACCGTCCCCGTGGGCTACACCGAATCCATAAGAGAAAAGACCGGTTCGAAGAACATCATCTTCAGCCCCGAATTTCTCCGCGAAAGCAAGGCGCTGTACGACAACCTCTACCCAAGCAGGATAATCGTCGGGACGGACGAGAGCGACGAGCGCCTGTGCGAAGCGGCGCGCACCTTTGCGGCGCTTTTGCAGGAGGGCGCGATAAAGCAGGACATCGACACGCTGTTCATGGGCTTCACCGAGGCAGAGGCTGTCAAGCTGTTCGCCAACACATACCTCGCGCTGCGCGTTTCCTACTTCAACGAGCTTGACACCTACGCCGAGCTTAAAGGGCTAAATACGCGGCAGATAATCGACGGCGTGTGCCTTGACCCGAGAATAGGCTCCCACTACAACAACCCGTCCTTCGGCTACGGCGGCTACTGCCTGCCCAAGGACACGAAACAGCTCCTCGCAAACTACGAGAATGTCCCCGAAAACCTCATCGAGGCTATCGTCGAGAGCAACCGCACCCGAAAGGATTTCATCGCGGAGCGCGTGCTTGAAATAGCGGGAGGATACAGCTACGGCGAAAACAACACCTTTGACGCGAGCCGCGAGGTCAAGATAGTCGTGGGAGTTTACCGCCTTACAATGAAAAGCAACTCCGACAACTTCCGCCAAAGCTCCATTCAGGGCGTTATCAAGCGCATAAAGGCAAAGGGCGTCACCGTCATAATCTACGAGCCGACGCTTGAAAACGGCTCTACCTTCTTTAACAGCGAGGTAGTAAACGACCTCGAAGCGTTCAAGGCGCAGAGCAGGGCGATAATCGCCAACCGCTATGACAGCTGCCTTGACGACGTGCGCGACAAGGTGTACACCCGCGACCTGTTTCAAAGGGATTAAGCCTTAAAAACAGACGTTTTCCGAGCACTTGTCAATAGCATTCAACCCGCATAACAATGCCCCCTCCCATCTATATCGAGTGGTGACAGCATAGACTGGAAGGAGCCGACCCCCGAGGAGATAAAGACCCGCATACTCGACAAGACAAAATCGGGGTCTATCCTGCTGTTCCATAATGACCTCGAAAACACGACCGAAGCGCTGCCGCAGATACTTTCCGAGCTTAAATCGCGCGGGTTCGAGTTCGTTACGGTGAGCGAGCTTATTTACAAGGATAATTACACCATCGACGCGAACGGCGAGCAGTCGCAGATAGTGCAGAGCAGCCTTGACATAACGGGCATTTCCGACCTTGCGGATATGTCCGAGGAGGATATCCGCGCCGTTATCGCGCAGAACTCCGACAAGCTTGCCGCCGCAGGTCTGACCGAGGAACAGGCTCTCGCAGCCGCTTCCGCGCTGAAAGGCGGGAATGAGCTGCCCGACGAGGTACAGGCGGTGATAGCGCAGCTTGCGGACGCAGTGCCGGTTTCGGTCGGCGACGCGCAGACAACAGAAACCATGTCCGCCGAAACCTTTGACACAGCAGACACAGAGGATACAGCCGATGTCCCCGAAACAGCGGATACAGCCGACACCGACGAAGCAGGCGGAATCGCAGCCGAAACGGAAGAAAGCGTTCCCGCGAAATAAAACTATCCCCGCGCTGTCGAACGATAACGCGGGGAGAATTTATTTGTCCTTGTCGGAAATAAAGAAACTTAAATTCCAATAATTCTTTTAAGCTTTTCGACTTGATACAAATATACTACATCTAAATAATGCAATGGTGATAACCCTAAATGGTGATCAATCATTGAAACTGGCTCTTCATAGGGTGAAATGATATTAATATTGGGCATTCTTTCCTTAATCATTGAAGCGATTTTGTTGGTTAGCTGGTTTTGGCGTTCATATAACGATACACATTCAAATTCTATCAAAGAATTATCCTTATAATAGTATCTTGAGAAATTAAACTCATTCAAGATAATTCTTCTTTCGTCAAAATTTGCTTTAAGGATATTGCAAAATCTATCAACATATTCACTCCATTCCTCATCGGATATAGAAAACGCACTACCTTTGGTAAATTCTTCGCACAAAATTGGGTCACCCTGTATGGTAGCGTTAGATGATACAGATGTACAGATACGAACATTACTATTGCTCTTGAGTTGCCACCAATCGTTTCTGCAATCAGCAGTATCGATAACTAAATAATCGCAGTTTTTGCTTGCTTCGGATAAAAGCAGGTCAACAGCACTTTTATGGCAATCCATCAATAGCATTCGCCTTGTAAAGTTTGAAGAAGCTTTTATCTTACTCTCATCAATATCATATTCTTCAAAGAACATAGTATGAATGGGATTTTGCAAGATATACGATTTTACTTTACAATTTTGTAAAAAATTAAACATTTCTCTGCTTACACAGGACCCAAAAATGCTAATCTCTATTTCTGATTTTTCAGAATCTAGCTGAATTGTATTATTAGTGTCCATAACAATCTCCGATGTCCAGTTCATTTATTTCATGAGGGATGATGTAATTATAGCATATTTTCAATATTATTGCAAGGGCGAAAATGCACTTTTGCAACATTTTTGACAGTATTAACTTTGGAAAGCGTTCCCGCGAAATAAAAATATCCCCGCGCTGTCGAACGATAACGCGGGGAGAATTTATTTGTCCTTGTCAGAAAATTCGGCGCCCTTTGTGCGGTCGCTGATTATATATCGCGGCCGCTGCTTGACCTCCATGTATATCTTTCCGATGTACTCGCCGATAACGCCGATAGAGATAAGCTGTATCCCGCTCACAAAGCAGATAATGCATATCGTGGAAGCCCAGCCGGATATGGTCTGACCGAGTATCGCCATGACTACCGCCCAGATTATCCCCAGAAAGCTAAGCAATGCGACAAAAATACCGAATCCCGTGATTACCCGTATCGGCTTGACCGAAAGGCTGGTTATCCCGTCGAACGCGAGCGCGAGCATTTTCGAGAGGGGGTAGTGGCTCTTCCCCGCTATGCGCTCATGGCGCTCGTAGCTGACGCTGGTGCTCTTGAATCCGACCAGCGGCACCATTCCGCGCAGGAAGATGTTGACCTCCTTGAAATTCGCAAGCTCCCGCAGAACGCGGTTGCTGATAAGGCGGTAGTCCGCGTGGTTATACACCACCTCCGCGCCCATTGCGTTCATCAGCCTGTAAAAGCTCTCCGCCGTGAACCGCTTGAAAAACGTGTCCGTGTCGCGCTTGGAGCGCACGCCGTACACCACCTCGCAGCCGCCGAGGTACTCGTCCACCATTTTGTCCATCGCGTTGATATCGTCCTGCCCGTCGCAGTCGATGCTTATGGTGATGTCGCAGTGGTCCTTTGCCTCCATAAGCCCCGCCAGTACGGCGTTCTGATGCCCGCGGTTGCGCGACTGCGATATCCCGATGAAGTGCTCGTCCTTTTCCGCGAGGGAGCAGATGATTTCCCACGTCTTGTCCCTGCTGCCGTCGTTTACGAACATAACGCGGCTGTCCTCCGATATCTTTCCCTCCGACGAGAGCTGAAGTATTTTATTAAGAAACATCTCCGATGTTATCGGGAGCACTTCCTGCTCGTTGTAACACGGAATAACGATAATTAGCTTTGGTGCCATGAAAAGCCGCCTTTCCTATGACTGAATAACTCACCAATTTGTTGATACGTTTATTATACCCCTTTTCTTCTGTTTCGTCAATACGGTAAAAGAAATCCGCGCCCGTTTCCGAGCGCGGATATGTCATTAATACTCAACACAACCCGCCTGCCGCTTGTGCCACGGGAGATAGGACAGCGGATATACGGGAACATTGTTTATTCTCACCTCGAAATGGAGATGATTTCCCGTCGCCTGACCCGTCGCTCCGACGTCCGCAATGACCTGACCCTGCGTTACATATTCGCCCACGCTAACGTGAAGCGCGCTGCAATGCCCGTAGACGGTCTTTAAGCCGCTCGCGTGCTGTATCATAAT
>CAMEPN010000202.1 GCA_945931735.1 uncultured Clostridia bacterium | reverse complement strand
TGAAATATAGACATATTGAGGGTTTATAAATTCTTCGTTTTCGCGAAGCTCCAGTGTGATTTCTACAAATGTATCATCAGAATAATCATATCGAAGCTTCATATCAGAGTTCATCGCTTTGGATGTTCCAAACATTTGTAAGAACTTGTTACGAAGAGTTTTTAAGACAACAGTTATTAGCTTGGATTGATTTCCCAATAAATTGTATTTTAAAATTTCCTCGCAGATATCGTCTTTTATAGTGCGGCAAAAATAGATTGCCTTTGCAACAGTACTTTTTCCCGAGGCTTGTTTTCCGGTAAGTATAGTAAAATGCTCAAGATCCATAGTGCAGTCTTTTACGGGTCCTAAATTGTGTATCGTAATTCTGGCAGACATATTTTTCCTCCTGTCATCGTTTGAACTTGAGAATTCACAATATATATTATTATATCATAGCGTTCACGAAATATCAAGTATTAGTCTAATATAAATCGATAGTATTTTGTTCTTGAAAAATTTACAATGGAGTGATAATACAATCAAAAATAGCAGCAAACTCGAATCTGCCGAAATGCACTAAACTATCTCATGAGGAAATCTCAACGATACTCAACATTGAGAGGAGTATCGTCGATGAACTTTGCAAAACGCTCAGTAGATTAATATCAAAACGCAGAAGCGGAGGTCATAACGATCTCCGCTTTTTTCTCAGTGATTACCGCAAGATAATACTGCCTTTGAAAGCCTTTGTTATCCAAAAGCAACTTATGATATATCTGATAGGTTATTTAGTTTATCTTTAGGATATACTATACTGAATACAAAGCCACAAAAATGGAGGTATTCAGATGATAGACCTTATTGGAATCGGAAAGCGCATCAAAGCAGCACGCACAGAACACAAGCTCACCCGTGAAAAGCTTGCGGAGCTTGTGAACGTATCTCCGCACTATATCTATGAGATAGAAAGAGGAATGAAAGCAATGTCACTGGAAACTCTAGCTAGCATTTCAGCATCTCTGGAACTTTCCTCTGACTATATCCTTTTCGGGAGGTATCACAATCCCGATGACAGTGTTTTTGCTATGCTTGAGGAACTAAGCGAGGAAAAGCGCCTGCGTGCGGAAAAGGCATTTGCGGCATTACTGCCATTTCTGAAATAAATCAGGGGGACGCGCAGTCCCCCATTATTTATGATATCTGCACTGCGTAGCATTCCAGCTCGTGGTCATTTGACCTTGCCATTTTACTGCCGGGACAATTTGATCTTCCGCATTTAGGAGACAGCCATATATGATAACGTCCGCTTTCAGAATAACTGCAGGTTACAGATGTGTTCAACGAGAATTTTCCGCATAACGGGCATGTCCACTTGCAGTTCACTTCAAAGCTTGTGGGCTGAATACCGTTGTTGATATCCTTTATTGCGTTTGTGTAGTCAGGGATAAACACCCAACCGTCATGATTTGTTGCAAATGTGTGAGTGTACTGGTGGACATCGGCGCTTGATTCGCGGTAGAAATAATATGTTTCGGAAAATTCACCGTACTCTTCATAGTTGGTTAATCTTATTTTATAGTAATTGTCGCCCGGTTCGGACAAAGCACAAAGCAACTCACTCTTGTAATATTCAACGACGGAAAATGTCATGTTGTTTTCGGTTGTGCCGTGATATATCTCTATGCTTGTACCGGCGGGATAGTCGTTTTGGACAGGAATTATCCAGATATCCGCATAATCACCGTTGTATGGGTCTCTTTCGATACCGGTTATAGTCAGCTTTTCAAAAAACGGTTTCGGTGCGGCAGTCGTCGTTTGCCGGGTAGTAGTGATTTTCGTTGTCGCGCTGGATTGGGTTGTTTTGGCTGTAGTGGTCGTTGTGAACTCCGAAACGGTGGTGGACATACTTCCCGATGAACTGTTGATTGGTCTTTCATCTGTTTGACAACCCGTAAGCAGAGTTACACACAGCACCGTTGCTATAATTCTTCTTAATTTCATACAAAGTCCTCCATTTATTCTAACAAATTATAATCCATGTAGGATTGGTCTGCCTGCTGCGAACATTCGGCTCAGAGCCTTTACTTCACGAGATTCAAGACTGTGCGCAAGCTCCGCAAGTTCTTTACAGTGGAATTCCTCAGCCGCTTTTCGCCTGTCTATCAGCGCATTTAAAAGCACGGCAATTCTCCCATCACTGAACTGTACCGATTGGGTTTGGAATTCTCTGCCGCCGGTCATAATTCCGAAAATCGGCGAGGATTCAAGCGGAATTTCGTAGCTAAGAATAAGCTCCTTCAGTCGCAGTATCTTCCGTCCGCCCAAATAGACTTCGCAACAATCGTCCCGCATTGTTATCAGGATATTGTCCACGCTTTCCGCTGAGATCTCGGCGCTTTCGCTGCGAAGTTCAATGCGTAGAATATTCGCTTCGCAGCACTGCTTTCCAAACAGGTAAAATGCTTTGCTTCCACACGTCAAAAATCCGCATTTTACACAGCTTGTATCAAGATATTTCTGTATCATTTCGTCCGGATTCATCTAATCGACCTCCTTTGCATTCATTCTAACATGACAATTTGCGGAATAACAGCCTTTTGAGTTCCGAAAAAATAATTCTTTTTCGGAACTGAAATCTATTGTAATTCACACGAGATAGATGTATAATGTTACCAAAGAGGTGAAACAAGTGGACGAGCTTGAAATGCTGAAAGAAATAGACAAGATGATCGACGAAACGCAAGACCTTGACAGGGAGCTTGAGGAAACCGGAATGTCAAGAGAAACTCTGACCGCACAGGCCGAAGAGCTAAAATCCGAGTATAACGCCTTATCAAGTAAGCTGGAGCTGAATTTATCCGACCCGCTCCCACTGAGGTGGGAAAAACTGCTCAGGCTGCATAGCACCAGCAATCCGAACGCTGTCAGGCTTCTGAATATGTATATTTCGGACTGCAACTTTTTTGGAGGCAAAGCTGACGAATGTATAGCTCAATATGCCGCAACAAGAAAGCGGCTTGATGAGCTTACTTGCTGGGAAGCCTGGTACTCATCGCAGTCACAGCAATATGTCCGGCTATTCAACCGGATAAAATGCTGCAAAATCGGTCACGCTGAATCCGGTACAGACGCCGAATCGGTGTTTAATCTGATGATGAGAAACGGCTACACTTCCAAAAATGCAGATCCAAGTATTCTGCTCGATAATCTGACAGAAATCTCTTCATTTATACATAGCGCCGGGTTGGAGAATGTATCGCCGCTTATTTGGTTCCTTGTAATAATACATAATCAGAAAAAGCTGTGTTCTACACCGGGTTTCATTGTGAATCCGCAAAATATACTGCGATATCAGGAATACAATATCTCGCAGAACAACGGGAAGAATTTCGATCAGTATGAGCAGTATTGCAACTTATATCTTGATTTGAAAGATATGTTCCCTCAAGCTGACATGAAGCTTTGCGACATGGGATTTTTGAAGAGCTCCAATCTCGCTCAATGGTGCTGTGACTTCGTCGAGTATCCCTGCGGTATTCCCTCAACAGCAGCAGGTATTATCGAGCGTTTCTCGCCTGATTTCTTTTCGGACCCATGGAATGAGATTGAGCTGCTGAATAGTTCAAATATAACCTATGACGAACTTGAGAGGTGGGAATTCGCTCATTCAAGACTTACCGGTCTTATACAGAGCGCTGTTCGGTCGATACGTCCTGACGACATTCATGAGCTGCTTAGCAACAGCCGTGAGTTTATTCACGAATTGGCTGAAAACTCGGGAATTCTTTCAGAGATTCGATCAATAGATGTGTATATGACGCTTATTTCTTTGTGTATAAAAGCGGTGGCTCAATTTGAGTTGTTGTTCGCAGAGCAGACAGCTCGCACCATTGTTTTATAAAAATATCACAAACTTGGCACAAACTATATTGCACTTTTTGTCATATTGTGTTATAATAGTTCTGAAATATAGCTGTAAGCTATATTGAATAGATTTAATGGAGGTATAAGATTATGAGACAGTGCATCGATTGCAGGTACAGTTCATCCTGCTTCGACGGGTCCAGCCGGTACACCTGTGAAAAGCATGGAGGAAAATTTGATCCTTTTGAACACGCCACCTGTTCCGATTACAGGGAGGAAGATGGTTCTCACAGCTGCTATGAGTGTGATTATCACACAACGAACATATTCGGCACTGACAAGTGTGAACGCACCAGAAAAACCATTTGCAAAAGTGACAGGGCATGCCCGTACTTCAAGGAGTATTAAGGAGAATCAATATGTCAGACAGTATCAACATCAGCAAAATCGGCAATGGAAAGGAACTCAGAAGCACACTTGAGCGTATCACAGCAGAGGGTCTCATTTCCAATACTCAGTATAGC
>CAMEPN010000201.1 GCA_945931735.1 uncultured Clostridia bacterium | reverse complement strand
GCCAAGGTGGAGGTAGCGAGTTCGAGCCTCGTAATCCGCTCCAAATTTGAGCCTGCCGTGGGTGACGGCTTCTGGTTTGACTAATTCGTCGCGGAAATATTCGCGGCGTTTTATTTTTTAAAAAATCATTCTTAACCCCTTGACAAACGGGAGAAAATGTTGTATAATTATTAAGTCATCTGATGACGATATGGAAGTTTAGCTCAGCTGGGAGAGCATCTGCCTTACAAGCAGAGGGTCATAGGTTCGAGCCCTATAACTTCCACCATCGCGGATTTAGCTCATCTGGTAGAGCGCCACCTTGCCAAGGTGGAGGTAGCGAGTTCGAGCCTCGTAATCCGCTCCAAATAAAAAAACCGCTGTAAGGCGGTTTTTTTATTTGGAGGGCATCGTTTTTCACTTTGCGGACAGTCGTCCGCAATTCCGCATTCGCGGAACCGTGAAAAACGACGCGCGGGCGCCTGCGTAAATTTTTAGGCGTGTTTTGCCCGAAATACATTCTATTGCCGTAAGGCAGTTTTTTGTTTTGGGGCAAAGTTTTTCACTTTGCGGACGGTCGTCCGCAATTTCGCATTCGCGGAACCGTGGAAAATGACGCGCGGGCGCCTGCGAAAATTTTAGGCGTATTTTGCCCGTAAATAATTGCGGTTACACGTTGACAATAACGCGAATTTTTATTTGGAGTACATCTTTATGGTTAGGCGCGCCGATACATTAACAAATAAAAATCACCCGAGAAGGACTAAGGCTCCTCCTCGGGTATTTCTATTTTAACGCCGAAACAAAATATCAGCCCACCGCGTAATCTGCCCAATAGCTCTCAAGGTCGTAGTTCTCTTTGAAATACTCCATGGTGTATTTCGGGTCGATATTATGCTCCCAGAACATCGTCGCGTCGTCTGTTATGCTGTCGAAGCACTCGCGAATGCAGGCGCTCAGGTACGCCGCCTTTAGCTGCATATGCTCCCCCTTGAAATATGCGGGCAGGCTCTCGGGGGTGCAGGTCGCGATGTTCTCGAAAATACGCGCTCTGTCCTCGTTCGGGAATGTCATTGAATATCCGTCAACGAAATATATCGTATCAACATCAATGCCGCAGCCCTCGTAGTATGCCGACCCGACATTCTCCGCGTCGTAGCCCATTGTAAAGCCGTATTCGTCGGTGTAGGTATAATAATACGAGAAGCCGTCGGGGTTGAGCATTTCCCATCTTGCGAACATCTCAAGGTCGCGCCACACACCGCCTGAGTAGTTGAGGTCATACATAGCGTTTTCGATAATGTGCATAAATTCGTGCGCGACAGTCTTTTCAAGTTCCCATGTCTGTGTGATGTCGACCACCATTATCTGCTCGCTGTTTTCGGTGAAAACAAACGCCGCCGCGTCGCTAATCGACTGGCTTTCGTTAAGGTTGGGGATTATTTTTCCCGTGAGGTAAATCGACATCTTGTTGTAGTCGTCGGTCTTTGTGATAAGCTCAAGGAAAAATCCGTCGGGGAATTTCCCGAAAAACCCGTCCAGCGTTGTCAGCGTGTAATAAATAAGCTGCTCGTCGGTTTCGGCGACAGCCGCGTAGTCGTTGAAATAACGCACGCCGTCCTCGCCGTACAGCACGTCGATATTGTACTGCTCCCTTATTTTCCGCGCGAGAGCCATATTCTCCGAATAGAAGTCCTTGCCTGCAACAGCGTTATATCCGTATTCGGCAGCGCTCTCCTGCGGCTCCCATGTTGCTATCTCCTGCCCAATATCGTCGAAGATGTTTATGTACGGCTTTCCGCCGCTTTCCGTTACGGAATACGGCAGACCGTCGCTCAGCTTTGCTTCTGTCTTGGAAACAAGCCTGCCGTTGTCAAGGTCATGGCAGTATATGGTGAGCGTAGAGCCGTCTTCGGATACATACGGGCTAAGATAGGAATAAAGGTAGCTGCACCCGTATGAGTGTGTCGGGATATAGGCGTCCATAGGGACGTTTATTGTCTTGACAACATCGGGAAGCTCTGGGTCGAATACCCTTATATAATCGTTATCAAAGTAGCGGAAGATGATCTTTCCGTTTATTGTCAAGGCGTATTCATACGGGTCTGTGCGAAGCTTCTCGAAGCTGCCGTCGGACTGCTTGTAAATGAAGTAGATAATGTTACCCGTGTCATTGTCAATAAAGCTTAGGAGGTGCTCTCCCTCATGCACCTGTCCCTTGTATTCATACATATGGTATTCGCCGTTGTTAATCGGCTCTTCCTTGACAGACACGCTGCCGTCTGCGCCGATCGTCACGAAGAGCAGCTTATCCTCCTCGTAGTTGTTGCACACCAGCGTGTTTTCGTCAGTCTGTACGCGGAAGTCCATCGCTCTGCCGATATCGCTTGAGCCGATAAGCTTCATGCTGCGGTCATAAACATACACCGTGCCGTTTATGCTGTCAATGATAACGGGGAAGCCGTTAAGGATAAACGTTGTGTTTAGATAGTTGTACTCTAAATTGATATCCTCGCAATCGACCGAAACTGCGCTCCCGTCCGAAACATTTATGAGCGCAGCTATGCTCTTCCCGTTTTCGTCGCAGCCTATCGTCAGAAGCTGCCCGTCGGAAATATTTGAAACTGTCATCGGCTCAAACGGAAGGTCGGCTATGTATTCAAGGCCGCTGTCCCCGAGCTTTTCGTAATGCCTTACGCTGTCGGGCGTATCGTCGGGGGCGCTTTCGCCTGTTTCGGCGGGAGTATCACTCGTAACCTCGGGAGTATCCGACGAAGATGTGGGCACGGAAGTCGCTTCGGAAACTCCGCCGCCGCTGCACCCCGAAAGCAATATCGCCGCGCCGAGAAGCAGCGCGCATAATTCCTTTTTAAGCTTCATAATTACCTCCATATCCTGAAAAAGGTTATCTGCTCTAATGATACCACATAAAAACGGATCTGTCAATGCCGCAGCTTGACAAATTTCCGTACTGCGGTTAAAATAGTATTACAGCGAGGTGTTGAAAATGAACAGGATAAATATTTTTCTCGAGCACATTTATGAAGCGTGCGGTCAGCGCGGGATAACACTTGAGCAGATGCTTAACGAAGCGCGCGAAATGGGCTATTCGGGGCTGGAATGTGATATTTGGCGGCTGGAGGACAGGAGCCTTAAGCCGCTGCTCGACCGCTGCGGAATGAGGGCGGCTTCCGTTTACGCGCAGTTTGACTTCCCGCATGAAAGCGAGGAAAACTTATCGGAAAGAATGACCGCCTGCCTTGAAACGGCGGCATATTTCGGCGCGGACAGGCTGCTTGCTATCCCGGGCTTTGTGTGCGGCGGCGACGACCGCGATACGGCGTGCGGACGGATATGCGCGGGGCTTTCGGAGCTTTGCGCCCACGCGGAGAAATACGGCATGACTGTTGTTATCGAGGATTTTGACGACATTAATGCCCCGTATTCAACGGCGGCTGGACTGGAGTATTTCCTGCGTAACGTGCGGGGGCTTGGCTGCGCGTTTGACACGGGGAACTTCGCGTACTCGCTTGAAAGCGCGGCGGAGGCGTATGAGCTGCTGCGCCCGTGGACAGTCCATGCGCACCTCAAAGACCGCTCGCGCGACGCATCACGGGCTTCCCTTGACGGCGGCAACGCCAAGGCTGACCTTAACGGGGAAATGATGTACCCCTGCGAAGCGGGCGGCGGCTATGCTGGCGTGGGCGATGTGGTCAAGAAAATGCTGAAAGACGGCTACAAGGGCGATTTTTCGATAGAGCATTTCGGCGCGGTCGACCAGACGGGGTATATGAAGCGTTCGATCGAAAATCTTCTCGGGTGGATAAAGGAGTATGAAAATGGATAAGAAGATCAGAGTGCTGATTTGGAATGAGTTTCTTCACGAAAAGCGGCAGCCGCCCGTCGCGGAGATATATCCCGACGGAATTCACGCGGCGATAGGGGAGTATCTCGCGCGCAGCGGGGACGTCAGCGTGCGGCTTGCCTGCCTTGACGACCCCGAGCAGGGGCTGAGCGAGGAAATACTGAACGACACCGACGTGCTGATTTGGTGGGGGCACATGGCGCACGAGCTTGTGTCCGACGAGAGCGTGCGCCGCGTGTGCGCCCGCGTGAACGCGGGAATGGGGCTTGTCGCGCTGCATTCGACGCACCACAGCAGGATATTCCGCACGCTCATGGGAACGAGCTGCAACCTGAAATGGCGGCACGGCGACCGCGAGCGCATATGGACGGTGCTGCCCTCGCACCCTATTGCTCAGGGGATACCCGAGCATTTCGAGCTTGCGAGGGAGGAGATGTACGGCGAGCCGTTCGACATACCGACGCCCGACGAGGTTGTGTTTATGGGTTGGTTCGCGGGAGGAGAGGTGTTCCGCAGCGGAGTGACCT
>CAMEPN010000200.1 GCA_945931735.1 uncultured Clostridia bacterium | reverse complement strand
CGCGAAAATGCTGTCGTAATACTCGCGCGCACCCTCTTTCGCGGGGTCAACGCCGTACATATCGGTGTTCCAGTTACAAATGCTCGATGTTTTCGCGATCTGACGAGCCGTCTTGTCCGTGCCCTTTATTTTAAGGTCACGATGCACCGCCTGACGCGGAATGCCGCGCATGATGTGTATGCCGAATTTAAGCCCAAGCGAATGAACATACTCCGCAAGCGGCGCGAAGCCCTTTCCTCCCGCCGAGGAGGGGAAACGGTTCTCCGCAGGGATAACGCGCGAATATTCGTCCACGCAAAGCTCGGTAAACGGGTGATATTCGTGGCTGTCCGCCGTCGGCTCGTACCACTGGATATCCACAACAATGTATTCCCAACCGTACTTTTTAAGGTGCTTCGCCATAAATTCCGCGTTCTCGCGGACAGTCTGCTCGGTGACGGACGCGCCGTAGCAGTCCCAGCTGTTCCAGCCCATGGGAGGTGTCTGTGCAACCATGTCTTTTCTCCTTTTTTATTGTACTCCGTAGACCCGACGTGCGATGTCTACGGTTTCCTTTGCGTCCTTGGCGTAGAAATCCGCGCCTATCTTCTTTGCATATTCGGGGGTCAGCACCGCGCCGCCGACTACCGTCTTGCAGTCGACATTGTTTTCGTGCAGCAGCTTTATCGTGTTCTCCATGCTCTTCAATGTGGTGGTCATCAGCGCGGACAGCCCGACGAGCTTCGCATTATACTTCACCGCCGCGTCGACTACAAGCTGATAATCGACGTCCTTTCCGAGGTCAATGACCTCAAATCCATAGTTTTCGAGCAGCGTTTTCACGATGTTCTTTCCGATATCGTGAATATCCCCCTTGACCGTCGCAAGGACAACTCGCCCTCTGCTCTCGCTCTCGCCGCCGTTTTTCGCGAGGAACGCTTTCACCACGTCGAACGCCGACTGCGCCGCGCCCGCCGACTGTATAAGCTGCGGCAGGAAGATAATTCCCTTTTCAAATTTATCGCCTACCGCGTCCAGCGCAGGTATCAGCTGCTCGTTTATCAGCGTCATCGGGTCGACGCCCTCCGCAAGCAGCTTTTCCGCCGCCGCGGCGCACTCCGCCTTTAATCCCGATGCGACCGCGCGGCTGATGTCCGTTCCCGCATTATCCGCCGAAACGGCCGCAGCCGTTGACTTGACCTGCGTTGTGACAACATTGTCCGCGCCGAAATGCGTTATAAAATCCGCGCCGTGCCTGTCGTAGCCCGAGAGCAGCCTGAAAGCGCTGACCGCGCCGGACATCGCCGCGATGTTCGGGTTAATTATCGGGAGGTCAAGCCCGCTGTTCATCGCCATGGTGAGGAACGTTGAATTTACAAGCTCGCGGTTCGGCAGACCGAACGAAATGTTCGACACGCCGAGCACCGTCTTAAGCCCCAGCCGCTCCTTTACCATGCGGACAGCCTTTATCGTTTCCATAACGCCGTCCTGCTCCGCAGACGCGGTGAGCGTTAGGCAGTCGATATACACGTCGCGCTTCGGTATGCCGTATTCCAGTGCGCGGTTCAGTATCTTCTCCGCGATAGCAAAGCGCTTTTCCGCCGTTTTGGGTATTCCCCCCTCGTCAAGGGTAAGTCCTACCACCGCCGCGCCGTATTTCTTTACCAGCGGGAGCACCGTATCCAGCTTCTCGTCCTCGCCGTTTACGGAATTTACTATGGGCTTTCCCGCAACGACGCGCAGAGCCGCCTCGAGCACGTCGGTTTCCGTTGTGTCTATCTGGAGCGGCGCGTCGGTGACTGACTGCACCGAATCCACCGCAGCGAGGATCATTTCCTTTTCGTCGATATCCGGCAGCCCGACATTTACGTCGAGTATCTCCGCGCCCGCGTCCGTCTGCTCGATTGCCTGCCGCATGATGTAGTCGAGGTCGCGGCGCTTGAGCGCTTCCTTGAACAGCTTCTTTCCGGTGGGGTTTATCCTCTCGCCGATAATGCGAACGGTGTCTATCTCGACAAGCTTTGAAGCGGAGCAGACCGCCGCGGGGATATCGGGGTGAACTTCAACGGCGCTCTTTCCCGAAAGCCGCTCCGCAACCGCCGAGATATATTCCGGCGTCGTTCCGCAGCAGCCGCCGAACACCTTTACGCCCATGTCCGCCATCTGCGCGAGAATGTCCGCGTATTCGTCGGGCCCGACATTATACAGATTTGTTTTCGGGTCGGGAAGTCCCGCGTTCGGGCGTATCATAACGGGAACGCTTGACCACTTCAGAAGCTCTTCCGCGATAGGCAGCGCGTCCTTCGGGCCGAGGGAGCAGTTCATACCGATAACGTCCGCGCCGAGCGACGACAGCGTGAGCGCCATTGAAGCCACGCCGCAGCCCGTGAAAGTGCGCATATTCTGCTCGAACGACATTGAGCAGACAACCGGCAGGTCGGTGTTCTCCTTTGCCGCGAGCAGCGCGGTCTTTATCTCCATAAGGTCGGTCATCGTTTCAATCGCGATGAAATCCGCGTCCTTTCCTGCGGTCATTATCTCGCGGAACATATCGTAAGCCTCGTCGACGGGCATATCCCCCGCGGGACGCATCATTCTGCCGAGCGAGCCTACGTCCAGCGCAACGAGCGCGTCGGTGCCCTCGCAGGCTTTCCGCGCTATCTCAATGCCGCGCTTAACTACCTCGGTCACGGAATATTTGCTGTTTTTCAGCTTGTGACGGTTCGCGCCGAAAGTGTTGGCGTATACCGCCTGCGCGCCCGCCGCGATGTAGCTGCGGTGGATGTCCTCGATAAGCTGCGGGTCGGTGAAATTAAGCTCCTCGGGAAGTCCCCCCAGCTTTAATCCCGACCGCTGGAGCATAGTCCCCATAGCGCCGTCCAGCAGTATGCATTTATCATTATTCAGAAGCTCTCTGAAGTTCATTTGTTGTTCTCCTTTAATATAGTTCGTTAAGCAGCCGCTCCTGCTCGGCAAGCTGCCTTTCGTCGGGCGTTTTCCCGCCGTAGCGGACTGCGTTGTATTCCCCGACCATTGCGTCGATATCGCTTCGGCGGAACGCAAGAGTGCCCTTTTTTCCGTGCGCGGTCGTGGTATCCGACGGCAGGCACGGGAACGCCGTCCTGTCCAGACGAAGCATGAACAGCAGGTAGCCCTTTCTGTATTTCATCACGGGGTCATTTTCCCTGCGGTAGGAACGCAACAGCTGCTGCTCCGTTTTTCTGGGGTCATTTTTCCTCCTGCGCACCGAAAGGCTGTCCGATACCTCGTCGGCAAACGGGAGCGGATCTGACTTGTCTTTCTCCTTGAACAGCGGTGCGAAAAGCTCTCTGAACAGTTCAAGTATCTGTTTTCTGAATCTGATGAGAAGTATTACGACACCTATTACAAGAAGTATGGTCATCAGATCGAATAATGTGTTGTCGTTATCTTGTAGGGTGATCTGTCCGTCCGAAAGGATATTGTCAATATCCGCTTTGTTGATGCCATCGTCCGTTCCTCCGATCCGACGGAGAAACGAAAACAGCCCGTTGATAAGAAAGGCAATCACGCCCGTAATAAGCTCCGCAGCGGGCTTCGCGAACAGGAAAAGCCCCGCCGCAGCCGCGCATACCCCCGCAATAAGAGCCGCGTTATAGCCGCGCAGCCCTTTCGGAAGGACATTCTTCCCCGAGGAGCGCTGGCGCGTGCGCACGTCGATATTCGTCTGATTTGCAAGCACCGCGGACATCACGATTATGACGCCGAACATTATGCAAAGCTGAAACAACCCTGTCGTCCGTATTTCCTCGTCGCTTGCCAGCCACAGCATGAACGACGCCGCGACCGCCTCCGCAAAATAAGCCCCGAACCAGCCTATCGTAAGGATATCGCTGTATCCAAGCCCCGCGCTGCGCCTGCCGCCGAAAAACGCGATGACCGCCCCGGGGAAAGCGTAGAAATACAGCGAGGTCGGCAGCCCCGTGCAGGCGCAGACGATAATGAACGCCGCCGACGGGACAATAACAGCCGCCCTTGACGCGAAAACCGCCCACGCGCGCTGCTTTGTAGTGAAGCTCCCGCCGTTCGCCCAAGCTCCGCAAAATCTGCCGCACAGCATAAACACCGCGTAGACCGCGTACAGGGCGAGATAATGCCACCAAACATATTCACCGAAGCCAAGCCCCTCGGTCAGCACAATGAACGGGAAAAGGCACAGAAGCTGCCCCGCCGACGCGATAACGCCGAGCGCGGAAAATAATCTGTTTTTCTTTTCCATCAGTCCTCACCCGCTCCCGAAACAGCATACATTTTTCTGGGAATATGCCGCAGCTCGCACCCCGCCGGGAGAACGCATTCCTCCTCGTCGAGCTGAGAGGAAAACAGCTTGCAGCACACGCCGCTGCCCGTCAGCCGCTCCATCGTTTCATACAGCCGCTCCGTCATAAA
>CAMEPN010000199.1 GCA_945931735.1 uncultured Clostridia bacterium | reverse complement strand
ATATAAGTTGTGGAATTATCTCAAGGAGTAGCTATGAAAAAAGAGAAATACGACATAATTATCGGCGCAGCAAGGGAGCTTATGTGCAGCAAATGTTCTGTTGCGGATATCACCGTGGATATGATAGCGAAGCAGGCGGGTATAGGAAAGGGCAGCATCTATTACTATTTCAGCAGCAAGGACGAGATAATCGACGCTGTCATCGACCAATGCTACACTTTTGCTATCGGGGACTTTATTGACGAAATAAAGACCCGTGAAAATTCCCTCGAAAAGCTGAAACTTCTGTTTCAGTCGATACTCGGCTCCGAGCTTAAGGACAAGAGCCGAAACGTTATCAGATACCTCCACCTTCAGAATGACATCGTGACAAATTACAAGCTGATGATGACTTCGATAAAGGTAATTTCCCCGATAGTGACCGAGCTGCTGGTGGAAGGCACCGAAAAGGGCGAACTGCACGCCGATTTTCCTGAGGAAAGCTCCCGCATGATAGTCGCCATGCTGACCTTCCTGCTGGACAACTACTTTTTTCCCGACAGCGCCGAAAATCGCCTGCGCAATCTTAAGCTCTACTCACAGATACTTGACACCTGCCTTAAAACAAAGCCGGGGAGCTTTGATTTCCTGACGCAGCCGCTGAATTAAATGCGCAGAACAATAAATTAATTTGAGTCACTGTTGTCATATTGCTTACAAAAACCCTAAGGAGATACGCCGCACATTGCGTATCCGCGCTATGCGACCCTTGCATAACACATTGATACAGTCCGAAACGCCGAACAAGACTGACGGGATAGGGCTAGCGGATTTATGGATACAGATATTCTCGGTTCAACTTTATTTTGTAGGGTTCTGTCGCTGAAAAAAGCAATGGAGCGCAGACGAGATTGCTGACGCGGCTTACCCGCCATTCCTTTATCATTTTGAAGCAGACGGTCTTTTCGCTGACCCGTTTGAACAGGCGAATTTGATTTATTCAACGTTTACACAAAATTTTCCGGCTGAAAAGATATCTTTCATAAGTTTTCACAGTTTTTTCTGTAATGATATTGACGAAATATGTGTATTTATGGTATAATTTTTATATAAAAGCTGTATTCATCATAGAAAAATGAGGTGGTAACTTGAAAGCAATCATTTATTTTGATGTTGCTGCAGTCATTCTGCTTTTAATTTTGCTTTATACGGTATTTTCCCGAAAAATGACCAAGGGCGTTCCCGATAAGCTCTTCATTTCGCTTATTCTGATAACTCTCGGCTCTGCTTCGGCAGATATTACAGCGATATTGCTCGACGGATATGCCGTTTCACCCGAAGGAACCGAGGCACTCCTCCCTGCGCTGTATTGGTCACATTCTATCTATCTTTTTCTTCATATTTTTACAACGGTGCTGTATCTGCTGTTTATTGTCAGTCTGACTGACACATGGCACAAGCTGAAAAATCACAAGATACTCTGTTCCCTGTTCTGGCTGCCGATAACCGTTATAACTTCGATAATTGCCGTAAATCCGTTTACCGGTATTCTGTTTTATTTCGACGACCTCGCTTATACCCGAGGCGCGCTTTTCCCGTTAATGTATGGAGTTGCGGCAATATATGTCGTGACGGCGATATGCTATCTTGTCTGCCACAGGAAACTGTTTACAATGCGTAAAATGGCTTCTGTTGTAGCCATCGCCCCGCTGCTGGTAATAGCGATGATAGTTCAATATTTTTTCCCATCGTCCACCGTTGAGATGTACGCAAACGCATTAGGTCTGATGTTTACGTCAATGACCGTCCAGACGGCTGAGGAAACGATCGACTCCTTTACCGGACTGAAAAAATACAGCGCCTATGCGGACGATATGAAAAAGAATTTTCTGAACGGGAAATTTGTCACCATTATCCTGATAAACCCGATAAACTTCATTCACCTCCAGTCCGATATGAGCTATGACGCTACCACAGCATTGCTTAAGGATATCGCAGAAAAGCTCAGTAGAGTGAACAGGGAGCAAAAGCTTCATGCGCAGCTTTATTACCTTGACCGCGGACGTTTTCGTGTGGTACTTCACGGCGCTCACCGCGAAGAAGCGGAAGTTGCCGCGAACCGTATCAACGACAAGCTCAAGGAGAAGATCGCCGTCTGCGGACGGGACGCGGAGCTGCTGTGCAGTATCTGCGTTGTGGAATTCCCCGAGGAGATCAACGACTTCAAGGCGCTCATGTCATTCGGTACGGATTTCCACGAAAAGGTAAAATATACCGGACTTGTCATGCATGCCGATGAGATTTTCGGTCAGAAGCAGTTTATGCTGATGAGCAAGCTGGACGAAATAATCGAAAGGGCTTTTGTAAACCACAAGTTTCAAGTTTATTATCAGCCCATCTACTCTATCAAGCAAAAGAAGTTCGTTTCGGCAGAAGCACTGCTGCGGCTGGTCGACGATGAATACGGGTTTGTATCACCGGAATTGTTTATTCCTGCCGCCGAAAAAAGCGGTGCGATATACAAAATCGGCGACTATGTAACAGAGGAGGTCTGCCGTTTTATTGCAAGCGAAGAATACAAGACCCTCGGTTTGAATTATATTGAAATTAACCTTTCTGCTGCACAATGCACGCAGGACGGGCTTGTAGACAATGTTCTGGCTATGCTTGAGAAATACGGAGTTTCCCCCGACAGCATTAACCTTGAGATCACCGAAACTGCCGCTGCAAAATCCCACTCGGCTATGGAGAAAAATTTGCAAAAGCTGAGCGAATCGGGAATAAGCTTCTCTCTGGACGATTACGGCACAGGCTACTCAAACATCAAGCGCGTAGTATCGCTTCCGCTGAAAATAGTCAAGCTTGACAAAGCGTTTGTGGACGAGATGAATAATCCTAAAATGCAGATAGTTGTGAAAAACACCGTGAAAATGCTGAAAGATATGGAAATGGAAATCGTCGCCGAGGGTATTGAAACCCGGTCCATGGTGGAGCAGTTTGCCGCGCTAAGCTGCGATTTTATTCAGGGTTATTATTTCTCAAAGCCTATACCTAAGGACAAATTTGTTGAATTCATCAGGGCAAGTTTACAAATGGCTTGATTCTTTTTTTCGGCAGATTTATAACCACCTCAGAACAAATGAGTGGTTCTGAAAAAGTTGAGGAAAAAAATCAAGAGGTGTACCTATGGTTGTACAAAGCAATATATTCGCTATGAATACATACCGAAATTACAATAAGAGGAAAACCGGCCTCGATAAAGCTCTTGATAAACTGTCCTCGTGTTATCGTATAAACAGTTCTGCCGATGATGCGTCAGGTCTTTGTGTATCCGAGAAAATGCGCGCTATGATTCGCGGATATACCCAGGCTGTAAGGAACAGCCAAGATGCTGTGTCACTTATACAGACAGCAGAGGGGGCGCTTCAGGAAGTACATTCTATTCTTGATCGTATGGAAAATCTGGCTGCGGAGTCAGCCAATGGTATATATGATAATGATATTGACCGTTCAGCTATTCAGCTTGAATTTGAGCAGCTGCAAGATGAGATAGATTATATTTCCGAGCATACAGATTTCAATGGAATGATGCTTTTTGACGGTACCGGCGGAATTAGTCTTAAAGATCTCGGAGCAATACAAAATTCATATAGTTCATCAAATCAATGTATAACCGTTTCTGAGTTAGAGCAGCTTTTATCTGAAGACAGCGATGAGATCAATAATATAATTTACACTGAAACTGTCTTTGATTTTGAGACAACTCAGACGAATGTCGGCACAGATAACAGTTTTAGTACAGATTATCAGAATATAGCTAACACACTTCAGACATCTATTGTTCCGCAGGTGGTAAAATCTATAACGGAAACATATACTGCCTTTAATTATCTTTCGGGATCAAGTATAGGGATCGGACTGAATCTATATTCGGAGCCTTCTTCATCAACACTTGCCGCAGTATCCCTTGGTACATCGTACACGACGGACGCGGAGGGTAATTGCACCGGCTCGTTTCTTGTATATTCTCTTAAAGTAAATGTCGCTTCTGTGGATCTTAATACAGATGCGGGAAGAAGTGCTCTTGAGCAGACTATTGCCCATGAAATGATCCATGCGTTTATGGATGAAGCAACTACGGCAGGTATGACAGGAATAACTCCTTCAGGAGAAAAACCGAGCGAAAAGTTTCCAAAATGGTTTATTGAGGGTATGGCTCAGACCGCTTCGGGCCCCGGCAACTGGACAAGAGGAGTCAGCATGGGTCTGACGGATACATCTTCGACAGCAGAAATTTCTGCAGCGCTGAATGCAAATTCATTAACATCGAACTCTGATTCCTCACATTACGGAACAGGATATTTGGCTTGTATGTATCTTGGTTATCTTGCGTCCGGCGGCAGTGTGGACATGGATAATTCCACCGAATC
>CAMEPN010000198.1 GCA_945931735.1 uncultured Clostridia bacterium | reverse complement strand
ACGGTGTTACCTCTTTTCATTAATAATATTTATATACTTATCATACTACATAAACGGATTTTTTGCAAGTGATTTTGCAAGTGAATTTCATTAAAAAATCATTTTGGGGTCATTTTCTCCCAAAAAGTGACGGGCAGGGTTTTATCTGCTGTAACCAAATTGTAATCTTTGTAACCAATTTGTAATAATTTCACGGAATATATTTTGCATTGAAAGTATGGGATAACCATGTTATAATATAATTGTTCCGCGAAACAAATATTTCAAAGGAGGAATACATACCATGTGCAACTTCGCAAGCATCTGCGAGCTTTTCAAGTGGCTCTGCGGCTTTAACTTCGGCTGCTGATCTTCCGACACGATTGTTTTGACATAATAAAAATGCGCTGCTTTTCTTCGGGCAGCGCATTATTTTGTTATCTGTTTATTCCGATTGAATGAGGTCGCCGTAAACTACTCCAAGACCGACGGTGCTCATGTAAACTCTTCCGTAGACATTGAAATCGCCGTAGACGAACTCGCCGTTGCCTGTGCCGCCGAACTGGTGATTATCGTCGTTTATGCGCTTCCATGTCTTTCCCTCGTCCTCCGACCAGTAAAGCCCGAGCGGGTCGTCCTTTGTCGGCTGACCCCACATATAGATAGCACAGGGGTCGCCGTCGTTTTTGCCTCTGCCAAGACCCATTACCTGACAGTTGGAAACGCCGTCAATTCTGGTGAAGGTCTTTCCGTGATCCTCGGACACCTGCAATCCCATTGCGGCGTAATAGATCTTGCCCTCCTCACCGGGGACAACTATCGGGCGCGACGCATTGAATATCGTAAGGTCGGTGTTCGCGGTAAAGGTCTTTCCGCGGTCGCTGCTGTAATAGAATGTGCTGGAGCTTGACGCGTAGACATATTCGGGGTTAACGGGGTCGGCGGTCACGCGCTTGATGTTAAGTCCGCCCTCGCTCTGCGTCCATGTTTCGCCCTTGTCCTCTGACCGGAACAGGAACGCGCCGTTGGAGGGCGCCCAGTAGAAGGTCTTTCCGTCCGCGGACACGCCTACCGAGCCGCCGTATGCTTTCTGACCGCTGATAGGTGAGTTCTCGACCTTGTTCCATGTCACGCCCCTGTCCTCGGTGTACCAGAAGC
The DNA here is from genome assembly GCA_945931735.1 of uncultured Clostridia bacterium. Classification (GTDB taxonomy): domain Bacteria; phylum Bacillota; class Clostridia; order Oscillospirales; family Ruminococcaceae; genus CAG-115. The sequence goes on along the minus strand of CAMEPN010000198.1, from coordinate 3,309 downwards.
CGTTGTTGCTCTTGTCACCGCCGCTTTTTACCCAAACGTCTGTATTTTCCGCCGCGACAGCGATGCAGGTCATCGAGCCTGCGGTGCTGCTCTGTACGTTGCCGTATTCCTCGGCGCTGTCCTGAACAAATCCGTCATAGTCCGCTACGGCGGTCACAAGCTCGCCGCCCGGTATGCTGACCAGCTCATAGGGCACGGTTTCCTCTACACCCTGCGCGCAGAAATAGAACTCGGGAGCGTCGTCCCAGATATTGTCGCAGGCGAAAATACCGTTGCCCGATACGACCATTATCTTGTCGGTGTTATTCGGGTCGATGCACATTGAACTGCACCAGTGCATAGCGGTGGTGGACAGCCACTCAACGCCGCCGTTGCTGAATTTCATTACGTCGTTAAGGCGCGTCCAGTTCTGACCGCCGTCGGTTGTCACAAAGAACTCGTCGCCCCATGCGCCGTCATGCTGCGGAACGTACACGTTTTCCGAGCACGCGACCATTCTGTCGGGGTTAGCGGGGTCGATAACGACGTCGCCGAACGCCTCCTTGGCGGGGGAGATATCGGTCATAGTGTCCGTCGCGATATCCAGCACCTTAATGCCGCCCGAGCCTCTGCTGCTGTTCCACGGACCCTCGGCGTCGCCGTAGGTGATGACAATCTTTCCGTCGCCGTTATACTTCATACGCTGGACCATTATCCCCTTGGGAGCGTCCGCAATGGGCGCCCATGTCGCGCCGCCGTCGGTGGACTTATAGAGGTTGTCGTCCTTTTTGCGGGAGAGAGCAGCGTATATTGTTGTGCAACCGTTTTCGTCGCCCGATTCGGGGTCGATGATTATGCTGCAAATTCCGTTTGAGTTGGAGGTCACAGTCTTTGTACCGAGGTCAAGCTCGGTGAAGGTAATACCGCCGTCGGTGGACTTTATAAGACCGCCCGTGCTCATTCCGCCCGCGTAGATGATGTTGCTGTTTTTCGGGTCGACCGCAAGGCGCTCGCCGTTTCCTCTGCCCATGCCGTTTCCGTCCACCTTGATGAGGTCGGTAAGCTCCGTGCGGGTGAATGTATTTCCGTAGTCGTCGGAGATGAACAGCGCAGTCCTGCCGTCGCTGAAATAGCTTGTTCCCGCGAGCAGGAATACCTTGTTGGGTTCATTTTCCGCGAAAGCGAGCGCGGCTATGCCGAGGAAGCCCCTGTCCTCCTCGCTTATCCCGTAGGACATCGACTCCCATTTTCCCGTATCCTTGTTAAATCTGTACGCGCCGCCGACATCGGTGCGGGCGTAGTACAGCCCCTCTTCCTTAGTCGCGAAAACGCCCGAAACGAAGCCGCCGCCGCCCATCGCGACCTGCCCGAATTCCCAGCCGTTTTCGGATACTGTCGAGGTGATTGTCCCCGTATCGGAGGAGGTTTCGGGCGCGCTGTCCGACGAGTCGGAGCTGCCGGTGCTGTTGTTGCAGCCCGTAAGGCTTACCGCGGTGACTGCCGCGAGGACAAAGCTCATAAGTTTTTTATGTTTCATGTTTTCTCCTTGATGATGTGATGTTTTGACGTCATGTGTAATCCTTTACACAAGTAATATTATACAACATTTCTTCACGGAATGCAATACTTTTTTGCGAAAAACATTGTCGGGCGGAAAATTCTTCCGTCCGACAGATAAATTTTACCGTATATGCGAGTTATTCCCGAAATACCTCGGCAGAAACGCATTTAGAGCCGTAAAGCTCCTCGCTTAGCGCGGTCGGCTGCGTAAATCCTGCGTATATCGTGAACTTACCGGCGCGAATGGAGCGCCTTCCGTTTTCGTCAACGGTTTCAAACGCGCTGTCCGATAGCGTGACAGTGACCTTTCGCACCTCGCCGGGGAACAGGCTCACGCGCTCAAACCCGCAGAGGCTGTGGTTCGGGACGCCGTTTTCCGAGGAAATGTATATCTGCAACACGTCGGAAACGGCGCGATTGCCCGTGTTCCTGACGGTTACGCTGACCTCGTTTCCCGAAACGGAGATATCCTCCGCCGCAAATCTTGAATAGGTAAGCCCGAACCCGAACGGGTACAGCACGTTGTTCTCATCGCAATAGCGGTATGTCCTGTTTTTCATGGAATAGTCGGTGAAGTCGGGAAGCGCGTCAGCCGTTTTGTAGAACGTGACGGGGAGCTTTCCCGACGGAGAGATATCCCCGAACAAAAGCTCCGCGAGAGCCTTTCCGCCGTTCTGCCCGGGGTACCACATATCGAGCAGCGCGTCGCAGTCGGTTTCGATATTCACCGAGCTTCCCGCCGCAAGCACGACTATCATCGGTTTTTCGACCGCGCGAAGCCTTTCGAGAAGCACCCGCTGACTTTCGGGCAGACGGAGGTCGTTCTTGTCGCCGGAGGAGAACTCGTTGCCCGTGTCGCCCTCTTCGCCCTCGAGCGTTGCATCCAGCCCGACGCATACTATTGTTACATCGGCTGCCTCCGCAGCGGCGACGGCCTCCGCATAGCGGTCGCCCGTGCGGGCAAGCCCCTGCTCCTTATCCTTGTACAGGTGGCAGCCCTGCGCGTAGTAGACCCTGCCGCCGAACGCGTCCTGAATGCCCTCAAGGAACGTCACGCTGCGGTCGGGGGTACCGTTGTAGTTGCCGAGCAGGGCGGCGCGGCTGTCCGCATTGGGGCCAATCACCGCTATCGAGCGCAGCCTGTCCCTGTCGAGGGGGAGTATGCCGTTGTTTTTAAGGAGAACCGCTGATTTTTCCGCGCACTCTAGCGACAGCGCCTTGTGCTCGCCGCACGCGATAACGTCGAAAGGAACGGCGGGAGTATCCCCGTCGAGCAGCCCGAGCCTTATCCTCGTGCGCATTGCGTGTATGCAGGCGCGGCGAATGTCCTCCTCGGAAATAAGCCCCTTGTCCAGCGCGGCGAGGATATGCAGGTAGGTATTGCCGCAGTTGATGTCGCAGCCCGCTTTGAGCGCCATTGCCGCCGATTCGGGCGCGGTCGCCGTTACCATATGCGTGGTGTGGAAATCGCGTATCGCCCAGCAGTCGGACACAAAATACCCGTCGAAGCCCCATTCGCGGAGCTTTCCCATGAGCATTTCGCTTGCGCAGGCAGGCTCGCCGTTGACGCGGTTGTAAGCGCCCATAACGCCCTCGACCCTTGCTTCGGTGACAAGCGCCTTGAACGCGGGGAGGTAGGTTTCCTCAAGGTCGCGCGGGGACACCTCCGCGTTAAATTCATGGCGTATCGCTTCGGGGCCGCTGTGGACTGCAAAATGCTTTGCGCAGGCGGCGGCGCGGAGCGTTTTCCCGTCCCCCTGAACTCCCTTT
>CAMEPN010000197.1 GCA_945931735.1 uncultured Clostridia bacterium | reverse complement strand
CGTTTAAGAAAACGACCATATGACCCGCGGATGCGCGATATACCCGAGGTGGGACTGGCGCTCACTTTTAGGAAAAGGAAGAGGGAGAGAGGAAGGGGGTGTGGGGGCGAATTTTTTCGGTTTCGCGAAGCGAAATCGCGGACGTTGTCCGCGAAGAAAAAATTTGAGCGTTTGCGGCGGAAGCGTCACGTAGTGACGCGTGTTCAAGCCGCAATTGCACGTAGGGAGAGGGAAAAACTTCGTTTTTCCCTTGCCCGAAGGGTTTCCCCCACTTCCGTGTGACAACACAAGAAATTCAAATTAAAAATAAAAGCGGTTCAAGGCAGAGCCTAAATATCCCCCGTGTGACAACACAAAAACAATATTTATCTAAAGAAACAACGTTAAACCCGGCAATTAAAAGCAAAAGGGGTCAAAAGGGGAACGCTCCCCTTTTAAATTTTCTCCACCGGCACCCATATTTCGGAGTAGGTGTCGTTGGGGTCGGGGGTCGGCTCGGTGTACAGCTCAATGTTGTAGTTGCCGCCGAGCTTGTAGCCGCGGCAGTTCGGGAGCCACTCGTTCCATATCCTCGTGTTGACGTCCTGCAATGCCTTAGGCAGCGCGCCCCTGCACGGGAAAACCGCCCATGTCCCCGCAGGAATGACCCGCGTCACGCAGCCCTCGGGGATATCCTTGAGCGGCGAGTAAAAGTCCGCGATGAGGTAGTCGAAATCCTTTGAACTCGGGTCGTGATCCTTTGAGTCAATGCACACGCCCAGCATTCCCATTATCTTTTCGCCGCCGCCCGTCGCGTAGTGTTCCTGCCAGAATTTCGGTATCTCCTGATAGGAAGTTTCGGTGTTGAAGCTTCTCGAAATGCCGACGATAGTGAATTGCGCCTTTTCGGTTATTCTGTATTCCATCATGTTTCCGCCCTCCAGTGTGAGTTTAATTCTTATCGGCGCGAAGCTTTTAAGCGCTGCGCCCTTTTCCTTCGCGGCTGAGGGAGTTATCCCGTGAAATTTTGTGAACGCGCGGGCAAAGCTGTCGGGCGAGTCGTAGCCGTATTTTACCGCCGCGTCTATCACCCTTATATCCGAGCAGGCAAGCTCCTGCGCGGCAAGCGAGAGCCGCCGCTGCCGAATATATTCCCCGACGGTCATTCCGCACAGCACGCCGAATATTCGCCGGAAATGGAACGCCGAAACATATGCGCGCGCCGCAATATCCACGATATCAAGCTGTTCGGTGATATTGTCCTCCATGTACCGTATAGCGTTCTGTATTCCGTCTGCCCATGTGTTCTCGTTCATTCACGCCCCTCCTCCGTGTCTTAATAATACCATATCCCGAACGAAAACGCCCGACTTTTCGTGCGCTTATGTGTCGGGTATTATTGTGACATTCCTGTCGGAATAGCCCTCAGCAAGACTGAAGCTGTCCTTTATCCCGCGGGTGATGTAAATTTCTCCGTTATCGGTTATAAGCACTGCGTCGGTTTCCCTGTTTTCTCGGAGATATTCCGCCGCTTTTTCGCTGCCCATGACAAACAGCGCGGTCGACAGCCCGTCGCAGAGAACGCCGTCCGTGCCTGCCACCGTTACGGAGGAAAGCCCGCTGTCGGCAGGTCTGCCCGTTTTCGGGTCGATTATGTGGCAGTAACGCACGCCGTCCTCACCGATGAAATACCGCTCGTAGTTCCCCGAGGTGGAAACGAATTTGTCGCTTACTTCAAGTATGCCAATATATCCGTCGCTGTCGGGGTCGCGTATGCCGATTTTCCACGGCGTTCCGTCGGGGCGCGTTCCTATGGCGCAGATGTTCCCGCCGAGGTCGGCGAGCGCGCTGGTTTCGCCTGCGCTCTTAAGCTCGTTAGCGGCAAGCTCCGCGGCGCAGCCTTTTCCGACCGCGCCGAGGTCGGTCATCATGCCCTCGGGGATAACTATGCCGCTGTCCGTAAAGTAGAGGCGCGATGTTCCCGTGTTTTCGAGAAGCCCGCTTATGCGCCCGTCGTCGGGAATGTTGTATTCCCCCGTCGTAAAGCCCCATTCGCGGCTTATCGGATACAGCGTGATGTCCAGTGCGCCGTCCGTTTCGGCGCTGATATCTGCTGCTCTTTGCAGAAGAGCGAGCGTGCTGTCGGAAAGCTCGCCGCCGCCGTTTTGGTTCGCGCGGGACAGCTCGCTTCCGCTGTCGGTCACGGAAATGTCCTTTTCCAGGGAAAGAACGGCGTCGCGCGCGTTTTCGGCGGCAGCGTTGTTCCCGCTGTATGCGGTTATCCGCATGAACGTGTCCATAGCGAAAAACGACACCGACGCAGGCTCTTCCGCCCTGCACCCGCACAGCAGCAGGCACGCCGCCGCAAGTAAAACTGCTTTTTTCATTATATCACCTTAATTAATTGTACCCGTATATGTAATAATTGTCAAGGTTTTTTTGATGATTAGCTATTGACACCGGTCGTTATTTTTGCTATAATAACAAATAGTAAGGTGAAAACTTTTGTTTGTTTTATATAGAGGTGGTATTTATGAAAAAACGGTTGATCGGGTTATTTACGGCTGTGGCAGTCGCTGTGGGCGTGTTTACAGCTCCCGTACAGACAGCGCTTGGTTCGGTTTCGGCAGTTTCCGAGGCGGCGTCCGCCGTTTCCGCTCCTGTCGCTTCGCGAAAATCGGGTACATATTATCTTTCGGCAAGCAGCCTTAAGGTAACGCTTTCCTGCGCGGACAGCGGCGCGAAGATATATTACAGCGTAAACGGCGGCTCTTATAAGGTTTACACAAAAACGCTCTCTATTACGAACAACTCCACCCTTAAGGTATATTCCAAAAAGGACGGCGTAAAGAGCGCGGTAAAGACCTACACATATAAGCTTGCGCCTAAGGTCACGATAACCCCGAATGCGGGCGAATACAACGGCGCACGGACCGTAAAGCTCGTGTCTAAGGTGAACGGCGTCAAGTATTATTACACCCTTGACGGTACGAAGCCGACGACCTCCTCGACGCTTTATACCGCTAGCGGGATAAAGCTTACGGAGGATACCTGTCTGCGCATTCTGACCGTAAAAAGCGGCTGGACAAACCGAAATATAACGAAGAATTATGTTATAGACGCTTCCGCTCCGCTCGAGATGACGAGCCTGCTTGACGACTATACGCAGAAGTACGGCTACTCCGTACTCAGCCCGGCGCAGCAGAAGGCTTACGGGAGAATTTTCGAGGCGGCAAAGGCGCACGCCGACAAGGCTGACGTATCCGACCTCGGTCTTAAGGTGTCGGACCTTGAGAAGTTATACTGGGCGTTCGACTATGACAACCCGCAGTTCTTCTGGCTGGACAACGGCTACGGCTACGGCTACAATTACAGCGGCACGCTTCTGTCGATCAATATGATGTACAGCAGGACAAAGAGCGAGGCTGACAAGATAAGCAAGGACTTTGACGCCGCCGTGGCGGAGGTGCTTGCCGAGGCGGAAAAATGCACCACCGTATATGACAGGATAAAGGTCATTCACGACTGGATAATCAACAATACGGAATACATGAGCTATGGCGCGGCGTATAAATCCGAGGCGGACGGCGCGATCGTTTACGGAAAGGCGCTCTGCGAGGGCTATTCAAAGGCGTTCATGTACCTTGCGCAGGCGGCGGGAATACCTACCATATGCGTCAACGGAAGGAGCGGCGGCACGGGTCATATGTGGAACATGGTCAATATTGACGGGCAGTGGTACCATATAGACGTAACATGGGACGATCCCGTTTCGACAAAGCCCATGCTGACATATGACTACTTCCTCGTCGGCGACAAAACAATTCTTGCCGACCACAGCTTCAATAACTGGATAGAGATGCCCTCGGCACCTTCCGATTATATCGCTTAAAAAAACATTTGAATATAATTTAGGGGAGCAGTCTTTGATTGCTCCCCTGAAACTGTCTTTGTGCGAAATAACAATAAATCGGTATTTTTTGTCCCGCCGAATGTGCAATAGTAAAAAATATATTAAAAACACATTAAATCTACTGTACATTTCGGAAAAAATCCTGTATAATAGATTATGAGGAAAAAAAGGGTGAATAATACCGGCAATAAAGAAACATTGCCGCAAAATGGGAGAATTTTGCAAATGAGTATCTATGATGTGTTAAACCTGCTCGGCGGGCTTGCTCTGTTTCTTTTCGGAATGCACATACTCAGCTCCGCGCTCGAAAAGCTTGCGGGCGGAAAGCTCGAGTCGTGGCTCGAAAAGGCGACCTCGACGCCGATAAAGGGCGTCGTGCTAGGGGCTATAATCACCGCTGTGATACAGTCATCTTCTGCTACTACTGTCATGATAATCGGCTTCGTAAACTCGGGTCTTATGAAGCTTTCGCAGGCGATCGGCGTAATCATGGGCGCGAATATAGGCACCACTGCGACGAGCTGGCTGCTAAGCTTACAATCTATTGGCGGCACAGAGGGCTTCAGCATACTCAACCTCTTA
>CAMEPN010000196.1 GCA_945931735.1 uncultured Clostridia bacterium | reverse complement strand
GCCGTCGACAATTATGTCGCCTTCCGTTACCGTGTCCATTCCGCCGAGCATATTAAGCACGGTTGTCTTTCCCGAGCCGCTAGGGCCGACGATTATAACAAACTCTCCCTTTTCGATATCAAAGGTCATTCCGTCCGCAGCGTTTATCGTTACCTCGCCCATATGATAACGCTTATATACATTGTCAAGGGTAACAAAAGCCATATGATCTCCTATTCTCTGTCCGTGTCCGCCGTAAAACAAAGGCAGGACAAGCCCGCCTTAAATGCCGCGTGGACATTTAAGGCTGATATTATCCCACCCTTTTTCATATAATTTTAGCCGATCTTGCTCTTTCCGCCCATGTACGGTCTGAGTACCTCGGGAATATTTACTGTTCCGTCAGCGTTGAGGTTGTTCTCAAGGAACGCGATAAGCATTCTCGGAGGAGCAACTACCGTGTTGTTCAGCGTATGTGCAAAGTACTTCTTACCGTCCTTGCCGTTTACGCGGATCTTCAGACGGCGAGCCTGCGCGTCGCCGAGATTAGAGCAGCTTCCTACCTCGAAATACTTCTTCTGGCGCGGCGACCATGCCTCAACGTCGTAGCTCTTTACCTTAAGGTCAGCCAGATCGCCCGAGCAGCACTCGATTGTTCTTACCGGGATATCCATGCTTCTGAACAGGTCGACGGTGTTCTGCCACAGCTTGTCAAACCACATAGCGGAATCCTCGGGCTTGCAGACAACTATCATTTCCTGCTTTTCAAACTGGTGTATTCTGTATACGCCGCGCTCCTCGATGCCGTGCGCGCCCTTTTCCTTGCGGAAGCAGGGGGAGTAGCTGGTGAGCGTTCTCGGGAGCGTTTCCTCGTCGAGTATCGTGTCGATAAATTTACCTATCATGGAGTGCTCGGAGGTACCGATAAGGTAAAGATCCTCACCCTCGATCTTGTACATCATTGCGTCCATTTCCGCAAAGCTCATTACGCCGGTAACGACGTTGCTTCTTATCATATAAGGCGGAATGCAGTAGGTGAAGCCGCGGTCAATCATGAAATCTCTTGCATAGGAAATAACGGCGGAATGCAGCCTTGCGATATCGCCCATGAGGTAGTAGAAGCCGTTGCCAGCGACCTTTCTCGCGCTGTCGAGGTCGATACCGTTAAGGCGCTCCATTATCTCGGTGTGATAAGGAATTTCAAAGTCGGGAACAACAGGCTCTCCATACTTCTTTATTTCAACATTCTCGCTGTCGTCCTTACCGATAGGTACGGTCGGGTCGATAATGTTCGGAATGGTCATCATGATTTTGGTGACCTTTTCGGAAAGCTCGGCTTCCTTCTTCTCAAGCTCTGCCTGTTCCTCTGTGAAAGCCTTTACCTGTGCCTTAGCCTTCTCAGCCTCGTCCTTCATGCCCTTTGCCATGAAAGCGCCTATTTCCTTGGAGATACGGTTTCTGTCGGCGCGGAGAGTTTCTGCGCGCTGAATGGTCTTTCTGTACTCGGCGTCAGCCTCTATTACCTCGTCAACCAGCGGCAGCTTGCTGTCCTGAAACTTCTTTCTGATGTTTTCCTTTACTGCCTCGGGATTTTCTCTTAAAAACTTAATGTCAATCATTTTATTACCTTCCTGTATTTTCGCGGATCTCTCCGTGTTAATCTGTTATAAAGTGCCTGAGTATCCCCTCAAGCTGGTCTTTATCGCTGAAATTTATCTGGAGCACGTTGCCCTTTTTGCCCTCGGTTATCCTAACCTTTGTTCCGAGCTGCTCCGCAAGGCTTATCTCGACCTCGGTATAATAATTAAGGCGCGGCTTTATCTCCTTTTCGGTCTTTTCCTCTTCAAGGCGCTTTGCTTCGCGCTTCGCAATGGTTTCAACCGCCCGCACCGACAGGTCGCCCTCCGCCGCCTTGTACGCAAGCTCCGTCATCAGCGCAGGATCCTTTATCTGCTTGAGCGCCTTGCAGTGTCCCGCAGAAAGCCTGCCCTGCTGCAAAAGCTCCCTCACGCCGTTCGGCAGCGAAAGCAGTCCCATGCTGTTTGCAATTGACGAACGTGCCTTTCCTAGCGACTGCGCAAGTTTTTCCTGCGTCATGTTGTATTTCTCGATAAGCTCCTTATATCCGAGCGCTTCTTCGATCGGGTTCAGGTTTTCGCGCTGTAAATTCTCTATCAGCGCAAACTGCATTGCCTGCTCCTCGGAAATATCGTCGCGCACCACAACAGGCACTTCTGACAGCCCCGCTATCTTCGCCGCGCGCCATCTTCTTTCGCCCGCGATTATCTGGTAATTCCCGCTCGAAAGAGAACGCACTATTATCGGCTGCAAGATGCCGTGCTCCCTTATAGACAGAGCAAGCTGCTCCATTGCTTCCTTATCAAAGGTCTTTCGCGGCTGTTCCTTGTTCGGTTCTATGTCGCTTATGCGGATAGTGCTGATGTTTTCGCTGCTTTCGACGTCGTTATCGAAAAACAGATCGTCAAAGCTGCTTTCAGTCTTTTTCGCCATTTTTCTTCTCCATTTCGCGGCATCTGTCCAGTATCTCCTTGGAGAGCCGCTTGTATGCGTCGGCTCCCTTGGACGCCTTATCATAATATACTATCGGTTCTCCGTGACTTTGCGCCTCGGATATTCTTACGTTGCGCGGAATTTCAGTCTTGAACAGCGCCTTACTGTCAAAGCTGCGCTTTATCTCGCGCATTATCTCGTTGCTCGACAAAAGCCGCTTATCCAGCATTGTAAAGACAATTCCCATGATATTCAAGTCCGGATTTGCCTTTTTCTTAACCTTTTTTATTGTCAGCATAAGCTGTGCAAGACCTTCGAGCGCAAAATGCTCGCATACCATAGGCACAATTATTGTATCGCAAGCTATCATCGTATTCATTGCCAATATTCCCAATGACGGCAGGCTGTCGATAATTATTATATCATAGTCATCTTTAATTTGCAGAACTGCCTTTCTTAACTGAAATGACTTCCTTTCAAAGCTTGCAAGTGCTTGTTCCGCTTCGCAAAGCTGGCTTGTGGCGGGCATTATCGAAACATTTTTATATCTGGTTTCAATTATTGCTTCCTGTGGGCGGCGCTCTCCGAGGATAACGTCATATGTAGTTATGTCGAGCGTTTTCTTTTTAATTCCAAAGCCTGTCGTTGCGTTTCCCTGCGGGTCAAAATCTATCAGCAGGACCTTTTTACCGAGCTGACCCAGCCCCGCCGCAATGTTTACAGAAGTCGTTGTCTTTCCGACGCCGCCTTTCTGGTTCACTACGCCGATAACTATACCCATTCTTTTTCCCCCTTTATTCATTGATAAATATATTATATCACACTGTACAGCAAAAATAAAGTCCTTTTTGCTATTTTTCACTGTATTTTTAAAAAATAATGTTCCACATGGAACAATTCTGTCGAAAAATGTTCCATGTGGAACAATGGCATTCCACATTTTCAGATGTTAAGGGGGAATTTTATAACGTATTCATAGAAATCGTCACTTTTTACAGCAGACGTTACGCACGGGATATTATTTTCTTTCATGCGCTTTATAAGCAAATTTATCGAGTTCATATACAATCTGGGCGGAGCCTTAAAGAAATTTTTGTTATGCTTTGGCTTGTTTTGAACAGGTTTATCGGACAGCGCGTCGTTTACAAGCTGCTCGGTCTGTTCGAGGTTGAGCCTTTTTGTAACGACCTTTTCAATTACGCTCCTGCGCTTTTCACAGTCGTCAATACGAATCAGCGCGCGAGCCTGTCGTTCGGAAAGATTTGCGCCGACAAGAAGCCTGCGTTCCGAGTCGGTAAAACGAAGCAGCCGAAGCTTATTTGCAATGGTTGACTGTGCTTTTCCGAGTTTAGCCGCCGCACTCTCCTGCGTTAGTCCGTACACGGAAATCAGCTTTTCAATAGCAAGCGCTTCCTCGAAATAACTAAGATCCTTACGCTGAATGTTCTCAATCAGCGCAAGAACAGCGGATTTTTCGTCGTCAACGCTCATGACGATACACGGAACCTGTTCCATTCCAATTGATCGAGCTGCTCGCGTCCGTCGCTCGCCACTGATTATTTCGTACAGAGCGCCGTTTTTTCTGACGCAGATAGGCTGAATTATACCGTTTTCACGAATGCTGTCTGCAAGGGATTTTATCGCCGCGTCGTTAAAATCGCTTCTTGGCTGTGATTTGTTCGGTACAAGCAGACTTACGTCAAGCATGACGATTTTCTGTGCGTCTTTATCCTTATTCTTAAAAATTCCGTTCATATGTACTTCCTTTCTGTGATGTGCCGTTGCTTTGTAACTTGATTATAACATCAACAGGAAATAATATCCACAAGTTTTTATCGCATTTCCCGACACGAAAACAGATAATACAACAAAAAAAACCGCGTCAAAGCGGCTTTTTTGTGATATTTGCGAAGCTTCTTGGATATTTTGTCGGAGTATCGGAGATTTTTTTTACAATAACAAGTCTGCGGTCGTCGCCGTTTGGTAGCTTGTAATCAACTACGCGCTCAATTTT
>CAMEPN010000195.1 GCA_945931735.1 uncultured Clostridia bacterium | reverse complement strand
GGCTGATGAAGTCGCTGGCGGAAGCGGGGTTTTCGGCGGTGAAGTTCGTTTTCCCGCACGGTGAGGCTTCAAAGTGCCACAAAACGCTTCTCGAAATTTACGATTTCCTCGCGGAAAACGGGTTTACAAGGTCGGATTTCCTAATCGCGCTCGGCGGCGGAGTTGTAGGTGACACCGTAGGCTTCGCGGCGGCGACTTATATGCGCGGCATTGACTTCGTGCAGATACCCACTTCCCTGCTCGCTCAGGTAGACAGCTCGGTCGGCGGCAAGACCGCAGTCGACATCGCGGGCGGAAAAAATCTCGTCGGCGCGTTTTATCAGCCTGCTCTGGTGCTCTGCGATACCGACGCGCTGAACACACTCACGCCCGAATTTTTCGCAGACGGGCTTGGCGAGGTCGTAAAATACGGCATGATAAAGTCGGCGGAGCTTTTTGACATACTCTCCGAAAAGGATATCAAGGAGAATATAATCGACATCGTAAAACGCTGCGTGACCATTAAGGCGGAGGTCGTAAAGAACGACGAGCGCGAAAAGGGAGAGCGTATGCTGCTCAATTTCGGTCACACGCTTGCTCACGCGATAGAGAAATATTACAATTACAGCGGACTTACGCACGGCAGCGCGGTTTCCGTCGGAATGAGCGTTTTCACGCACATTGCAGAGCGCCGCGGAATGTGCGCCGAGGGCACGGCGGAAAAGCTGGACGCGCTTCTTGTGAAATGCGGACTCCCGCTCACCGACAGCGCGCCCATTGACGAGCTGTATAAAAATTCCCTCGGCGACAAAAAGCATCTTTCCAACGGAATGAACATCGTTATCTGCTCGGAAATAGGGAAAAGCTCGGTAGTACGAATGACCGAAAAAGAATACGAAGAATTTCTAAAAAGCTAAGGAGTACATTAATGAATATCGAAATAACGCCATCAAAGCTAAGCGGGACAGTCGTGATACCGCCGTCGAAGAGCATTTCACACCGCGCGCTGATATGCGCCGCTCTTTCCGACGGGGAGAGCGTTCTGAAAAACGTTCTCGAATGCGAGGACATCGACGCGACCCGCGCCGCGCTCGAAACGCTCGGAGCCGAATTCCGCACCGAAAACGGCGTGACATATGTAAAGGGTATTAAAAATCCGCCCAAAAAAGCGGAGATAGACTGCCGCGAATCCGGGTCAACGCTGCGTTTCCTTATACCCGTTGCCGCCGCGCTCGGCGTCGAGGCGGTGTTCACGGGCACGGGAAAGCTCCCGACCAGACCGATCACCCCGTATCTTGAGGAATTTCCCAAGCACGGTGTCGAATTTGTTTCGTCCGAAATGCCGTATCATATAAAGGGTCAGCTAACCTCGGGTGTATTCCCCGTAACGGGGGATATCTCCTCGCAGTTCATCACAGGGCTGCTGCTCGCCCTGCCGCTTGTCGAGGGCAGCAGCACGATACAGCTCACTTCCCCGCTCCAGTCCAAGCCGTATGCCGATATCACCGTAAACTGCATGAAAACGTTCGGCGTGGAAACGCTTGAGTTCAACGGAAATTACTCGGTAAAGGGCGTGCAGAAATACCTCCCGTGCGAATACTCCGTCGAGGGCGACTGCTCGCAGGCGGCATTTTTCGCCGTTGCAAACAGGCTGGGCGCGGACATCACGCTTGAGGGGATAAATCCGTCCAGCGTACAGGGCGACCGCGCGGTTTTCGACATTATCGACAATCTTCTTAAAGTCGGGGATAATTACGCGGGCTTCGACGTGGACGCTTCCGATATTCCCGATATCGTGCCGATACTTACGGTCCTCGCCTGCTTTGCGGACAGCACGTCGCATATCCGCGGCTGCAAGCGCCTGCGCATAAAGGAAAGCGACAGGCTCGTTTCCATTTCAACAGCGCTCAACTCCCTCGGCGCAGACGTTAAGATCGTCAACGACGAACTGGAGATAAACGGAGTAAAGGAACTTAGCGGCGGCATTTGCAGCAGCTTCAACGACCACCGCATCGCAATGTCGCTCGCCGTAGCGTCGCTGAAATGCACCGACAAGCTTATCATAACTGACGCGGAATGCGTCGGAAAGTCCTATCCGACTTTCTTTGAGGATTTCCGCTCTCTCGGAGGTGAATACGATGTCGTCATGCTTTAACGGCGGAATTACCGTTTCCCTTTTCGGAGAAAGCCACGGCAGGGGCATCGGCGTCGTTATCGACAATCTTCCCGCCGGAGAGGAAATTGACCTCGAGGAAATTGCGGCGTTCATGGCGCGCCGCGCGCCCAAAAAGGACGGCACCAGCACCATGCGCTCCGAAAAGGATATCCCCGAGATACTTTCGGGATACTTTAACGGAAAAACGACCGGAACGCCGCTTGCCGCTGTAATTATGAACACCGACCAGCATTCGGGGGATTACGGCAATATTTCGCATATCGCGCGCCCCGCGCACGCCGATCTTACGGGATATCTTCGCTATAACGGCGCGAACGACCCGCGCGGCGGCGGGCATTTTTCGGGGAGAATAACCGCGCCGCTGTGCTTCGCGGGTGCAGTCTGCGCGCAAATTCTCAAACACAGGGGCATTACCACGGGAGCGCATATTCTGTCGATAAAGAATGTCCGTGACGCGGGATTTGACCCCGTGAACGTTACCGCGGAACAACTCGACGTTGTTAAGCGCCGCGCTTTCCCTGTCATTACCGACGAGGCGGAAACGGAAATGCGCGCGGTAATCAACTCCGCCCGCGAATCTCTCGACAGCGTGGGCGGCATTATTGAATGCGCCGCAGTCGGTTTCCCTGCGGGAATAGGCTCGCCGATGATGGACGGGCTTGAAAACACAATATCGCGGCTCGTTTTCGCAATTCCCGCAGTTAAGGGGCTTGAGTTCGGAAACGGCTTCGGCTGCGCGGAGCTGTTCGGAAGCGAGAACAACGATGAATTTGCCATAAAGGACGGAAAGGCTGTCACCGTGACAAATAACCACGGCGGTATCCTCGGAGGGATAAGCTCGGGAATGCCGATAATCTTCCGCGCTGCGTTCAAGCCGACACCGTCTATCTCCCGCCCGCAGAAAAGCATTGACTTCAAGGAAATGACCGAGCAGGAGCTTGTCATCAAGGGCAGGCACGACCCCTGCGTTGTGCCGAGGGCTGTCCCCTGCGTAGAGTCGGCGCTCAACATCGCGCTGCTGTCCGCGCTTATGGACGACCCGAATGCCTGAAACGGAGGAGATATTTTGGAAACACCACGGATCCGAATTGAAAACATCGACGAAATTAAAGTTCTGGTATGCCATCTGATATATTCCCTCGGCTGCCCGCTGACCAAAAACCAGCTTATCGAAATAACCTCTCTTGAAGAAGCGGTGAATTATTTCAACCTTATCGCCGCCCTCGACAACATTGGCGACCGCCTGTGCATAGTCGAGGAAGCGGACGGAGAAACGGTTTATTCCAACACGAAGCTGGGGGTTAAGGCTGCGCGCGAGCTTGGCGACACCCTCCCCGCGTCGGTCAAGGAAAAGATGTTCGACGAGGCGGTCAAGGTGTACACGCGCGACGCAATGAAGAAAAAAGGCGCGCTGCTCGCCGTGCGGTATGTCAACAACGCAAACGGGAGCTGCACGGTCGGAATAACCGTAAAGGACGAGGAAACGGGCAGGCAGAAATACTACCTCAGCATTTCCGCGGAAAACCCCGAACGCGCCGAGCAGATCAAAAACAAGGTCAGCCAAGACCCGAAGGCTTTCTCAAAATATCTCGACGAATATTTCGCATAACGATCCAGCCGCTGTACGATATGTGCAGCGGCTCATGCCGTCGAAAAAGTCCCTAAAGGGACTTTTCCGCCGAGCATCCGCACTGCGCGCACGGTTTGGCGGCTATGCCGCTAAACCGCACACTTGCGCGGATAGAAGTGTTTTTTGCCCCGGGAAACCCGTGGCAAAAAACGGATTTCAAAGGCCCGCTACGCGGGCCAAAAACACTTTTTCGACAAGCTGAGCCGCTGTACGATATGTGCAGCGGCTTTCCTTATTTCAGCAATTTATCTTTTCCTGATAGATATTCAGCAGCTCGCCGAAGCGCTGGAAATGCACCACCTCGCGCTCGCGCAGGAACTTTATTACCTCGTTGACGTCGGGGTCGTCTGACAGGCGGAGGATATTGTCATACGTCGCGCGCGCTTTCTGCTCCGCAGCAAGGTTTTCAACAAGGTCGGCTATCGGGTCTGCCTTGGACTGCAAATATGACGCCGTGAAAGGAACGCCGCCCGCATTCGCAGGATATACTGCGTTCGCGTGGTCAACGTAATAATCGCCTTTGCCGTACTTGTCAAAGCTGCGCGCTCCCTCTCCGTCGGTAAGCTGTCCGACAAGAGAGCCGATTATCTCAAGGTGAGCAAGCTCCTCGGTGCCTATGTCGGTGAGCAGCGCCTTGCCCATGTTGTCGGGCATGGTGAACCTCTGGGAAAGATAGCGGAGCGACGCGCTAAGCTCGCCGTCGGGTCCGCCGTACTGGCTGAGTA
>CAMEPN010000194.1 GCA_945931735.1 uncultured Clostridia bacterium | reverse complement strand
GATTATATTTATCATTGTCGACATAGGCGACATTCCGAGCGCCAGAGCGCCCTCGCGCTGACCGATGTCTATCGACTTGATGCCTGCGCGGACGGTTTCCGCCATATATGCGCCTGTGTTCAGTACCGTGACAAGGATACCTGCGGAGATAGAGTCTATCTGGATACCTGCATAGCGAATGCCGAAGTAGACTATCATTGCCTGTACTATCATAGGAGTGTCACGGAATATCTCGACGTAAACCTTGCATACTCCCTTAAAGAAGCCCAGAATTATCTTCTTGGGCAGGGGATCGTTCCTGCTGAGCTTTGAATCCTCCACGATACCTGCGATAAACCCGAGAATAAAGCCGAGGATCGTGCCGGATACCGCGATAATAAGCGTTACGATCGTTCCTGTGACAAAAAGATCTGCATACTCAGTGGCGATAAACCATATCCACTCGAATATTCCATTTGGTGTATCAGTCATAAGTCTGTTCTCCCTTTACAATATCGCGCCGCTTCCGGAAAGGTATGAAAGCGGCGCGTCACATTTTTTTGAGCAGTACCTTAATAAGCCTTAATTAGCGGCGGGCTGAACGGAAATTGCTTCTTCCATCATCTTGTTCATCGTGTCGCGGTCAAGACCCACGGTTTCCATAGCGGTCTGGAGCTTGTCACGAAGGGCAGTGTCGTCCTTGCGGGTCGCGATGCAGACGTTGGTCATTTCCTCGTCGCCCTCGAAGGTGTCGTTATCGTCGAGCACGATTATCTTGAGGTCAGTGTTGGTGAGCAGGGCGGATTCCGCTGTCGGAATATCAATTACCGCAACGTCGGCGGTGCCGTTGGACAGAGCCATGAATACTTCTGCGGTCGTTTCGTAGTTAGCGCCGAGCTGGACATCGGGTATCTGGTTGAGCAGCGGTACCCAGCCCGTGCCGAGCTGAGTTGTCGCGGTGACATTCTTGCCCGCAAGCTGCGACAGACCCGTTATATTTTCGATATCGGAGCCTTTCTTGACAACGATGCAGTTGCTTCTGTAATAATACGGCTCGGTGAAGGAATAGGAGAGCATACGCTCGGAGGTTCTTCCCATGCCTGCTATAATGCAGTCATACTCGCCGGAGTCCATCGAGATACCGATTGAGTCCCATTCGACCTTATGTATTTCAAGACCCATGCCAAGCTCGTCGGCAAGCTTCTTTGCGACCATTACGTCGTAGCCGTAGGCATATCCGCCGCCGCCGTATATCTCTACCGCAGTGTCGCCGTTAGAAACCTCGGGGCTTACCTGCGTCCAGTTAAACGGAGCGTATGCGCATTCCATGCCGACTCTTAAAACGCCGTTGGAAGAGGACTCGCTCTCCGAAGCGGAGGAAGAACCCGAGCTGCTCGAGGTTGAACCGGAGCAGGCAGTCAGCGCGGATACCGAAATAATTCCCGCCGTAACCAAACTGATCGCTCTGAGAATAGCCTTTACTTTCATAATTGTTTCTCCTTTCATCGTTGACCCTTTTTTGTTCTGCATTTTGTCTTATTTTACAGCGACCTCTTCGATCGCTTCTTTGATAATTTCACACGCCTTGTCGCAGTCGCTCTCGGTCACTATGAGCGGGGGCACCATTCTGATGACCCTTGAACCGATAGCAGTGATAAGCAGCTTCCTGTCGAAGCAGGCGCGCTTGACTTCAACGCTGTTCAGATCGTCGAACTCAACGCCGACCATCAGCCCTTGTCCTCTTACTTCCTTAACGTGGGGGAGCTTGGAGAGCTTTTCCATGAAATACGCGCCGACTTTCTTGGCGTTGCCTGCGAGATCCTTGTCCATCATTTCGTTTATAGCGGCAAGGGAAGCTGCGCAGCAAACGGGGTGTCCGCCGAAGGTCGTTCCGTGCGAGCCGGGAGTGAATGCCTTTGCGACCTCCTCTGTCGCGCAGATAGCGCCTATCGGCATACCGCCGCCCATTGCCTTTGCCATCGAAACGATATCGGGCTTGATGCCGTAGTTCATAAAGGACATTACCGCGCCTGTTCTGCACCAGCCTGTCTGAACCTCGTCCAGCAGGAGCAGGATATTATTTTCGTCGCAGAACTTTCTTAACCCGGTCATAAATTCGGGAGTCGCGGGGTTGACGCCGCCCTCGCCCTGAACAGGCTCTATCATGATCGCGACCGTGTTTTCGGTGCAGGCGTCCTTGAAAGCCTGTAAGTCGTTGTAGGGCGCGTAGGTAAAGCCGGGAACCATTCCGCCGAAGCCTATCTGGCAGGCGTTGTCGGGCTGACCGGTAGCGCTCATCGCGCCGAATGTTCTGCCGTGGAAGGAATGAGCGGCGGTGACGATGTTGTAGTGGTTGGGACCGTACTTTTCCACGCCGTATTTACGCGCCATTTTGATCATTGCCTCGTTCGCTTCCGTACCGGTGTTCTGGTAGAATATCTTGTCCATACCGAGCGTGGTGCATATCTTTTCGGCAAGCAGCGCCTGCGGAACGGTGTATGGGTAGTTAAAGGTCTGCATGAGCGTTCCAGCCTGTTCGCGAACGGCTTCTACGACCTTTTCATTGCAGTTGCCGACGGAGTTTACCGCGATGCCTGCGTAGAAATCAAGGTAGGGAACGCCTTTTTCGTCGTACATATATACGCCGCTTGCGCTGTCTGCGACGAAATCGAAACGCTCGTAGGTTTCTACCATGTACATCTTTACCTTCGCCTTAAGCTCCTCTGCGGTCAAGCCTGTGTCTTCAAGCTTCATTAAAACCATCTCCTTAAAAAATAAAGACAACGAGGTCAGTCAAATGACGTCGTTGCCTTTTGTTTATTATCTTGAACAATTACAGTATAC
The DNA here is from genome assembly GCA_945931735.1 of uncultured Clostridia bacterium. GTDB lineage: Bacteria > Bacillota > Clostridia > Oscillospirales > Ruminococcaceae > CAG-115. The sequence continues at coordinate 1,688 of CAMEPN010000194.1, read as the reverse complement.
ATCCTCGCAACGAAAATGTCAATAGCTTTCAGATAATTTCGGTAAATTTCACGAAAATGGTTATATTAAAGCTTTTGCTATGTTGAATATTTCTAAAATATGAATTATCTATTTTGTAATAATTTATAAAATTTATATTTTTGTTCTCTATATTGAACAAAACAGGCAAAATAATAAAGAGCTTCTTCTTATGCGATGAAGAAGCAGATGAATGCAGTTTTAGAGGTGCCGTTGTTTATATATTTGTGCTCGTCCTCGCAGTTGAAGCGGAAAATCTCGTCGGGGCTGACTTCCTGTATCTCTCGTCCCGTGTCGACGGTCAGCACACCCTCCAGCACGGACAGATATTCTCTTGTGCCCGAACCGTGTCCGCCGCTCATGTAAACCCCGCCGGGGAGAATCTCAATATGGTACAGCTCAATCTTTTTGTTGTCCTCATAGGGGAAGCAGGTTTTAACCGTGAATTTGTCGCCCTCCTTGATAGGGTAGACCTCGGATATTTTAACAAGGTATGAATCCTCGGGCGGGGAAGCGATAAGCTCGGTGAACTCTATCCTAAGTCCGCTTGCGATCTTTCCGAGGACATTTATGGACGGATTTGCCGCTCCCTGCTCTATCTGATAAAGCATACTTTTGCTTACGCCGGTCTGTTCCGCGGCAGCGTCAAGGCTCCACCCGCGGGAGGTGCGTATGCGGTATAGATTTTTGGATATGTTGTAGCTGAGGTAATCCATTAGTTTTGTACTCCTTTGCAGTGTTACATAGGGAAAGATACGCGGCTTTGGCTGTTCGGTGAACTCGGTATACGCAGCGGATTTATTGTAGTTCTATTATTATCCGATACGCATGGGGCAAATCTCTGATCTGCCCCATTGAGTATTGTTAAGGGCGGAAATTATTGCTTTTCGTCCTCGTCGAGGATTATCGGAGCCGTTCCATCTGCTATCATATCAAGCATATGCGGAACGATATTTGGGTCGAGTTGAGTTCCTGCAACCCGCTTAAGCTCCTCGACAATGTAATCCTTTGGCAGCGTGTCGCGGTAGCAGCGCTTACTTGACATGGCGTCGTAGGTGTCCGCAACGCCGATTATGCGGGCAATGAGCGGGATATCGTTTCCCGAAAGCCCCTCGCAGTAGCCCTTGCCGTCAATTCGCTCGTGGTGATATTTTGCGCCGTCCGCAATGCCCTCGATGGCGGTGTAGTTTTTCAGTATCTCCGCGCCGATAGCGGGGTGCTGCTGGATTATTTTGCGCTCCTCGTCGGTCAGCCTCCCGGGCTTGTTCAGAATGCTGTCGGGCACGCCTATTTTTCCGATATCGTGGAGCATTGCGATGTAGTAAATGCGCTCCTGCTCCTCCTCGCTCATATTCATGCGCTTTGCAAGCTCCTGCGAGTATTTCGCGACGCGCAGCGAGTGTCCGTTGGTGTATGTGTCTTTCGCGTCTATTGTTCCCGCGAATGTCTTGAGCGACTGGTCGATTATCTCTTTATAGTTCTTCTGGCGGCGCTTCATCACTCTTATCCTTGCGTAGAGGATAAGGCTGGTTATACCCACGGCAAGAGCAAGCCCGCAGAATATTACCATTGCCACGAACCCGGGTTTCTCCGAAAAAGTCCTTTCCTTGCATATCGGGATTGAATATGTCGCGCATTGTTCGGGGGCGTCGGTGAGGAATATTTTCATA